>CAZBSJ010000074.1:0-7756 GCA_964494165.1 uncultured Nitrospiraceae bacterium | reverse complement strand
ATCTTTGCCTTTATATGAGATATTGAAAAGCTGGGTTTCATCTCCTCTGGTACGTGATGTCTTTATTTTTATGTCTAAGTTTTTTCTTATGCCGTCAATAAGCCCTTCATATTGTTCTGAGCCTTTTATATTAAGATCCATATCAAGTTTTTTCAGGACCCTGTCAATGATATTTCTTGTCGTAATCCTGTCTTTAAGTATTCTTAGTCTTTCTTCCATGCTGCTTGTCACGCCGACCCCTCTGATCAGAGGGTCTATAACAGAACTTCTCTCAATAAATACCGTTGAACTTGCTTCGTAGATATCAGGTAACAGGAAGCTTCCCCAGGTGAAAACGGAAAGGATTATAAGCGCGGCCGCCAAAGCAATATATTTTCTTTTTAGTATTAGTGCCCAGTATTGTCTTATGTCAAAATTTGAAGGATTGGTGTCCTGCATTTATTCTCCTTAATTTAAAATTAAAAAATGCCTGTTTTAACAATTATAAGATCTCCTGGCATTAAGTCAACATCTCTTGTGACGTCTCCGTCTTTAACCATGTCTTTAAGACGGGCATCGATGTTTTTAATATTTTTGCCGTCTTTTCTTACTATCACGACGTCATTTTGTTTTGCAAATTCAGTAAAGCCGCCAGAACTCAATATGGCGTCAAGCGCTGTTATCCCCTCTCTGTATGATATAACGCCGGGGTTTTTTACTGCACCTACGACTCTTATCCGCTTTTCAAAATTGTCGGGGATAAAGATTGTATCATTTGGCCTTAATTGAATATCCTGAGTAATATCGCCTTTAATTATTAACTTGTAAAAATCCGAATTTAACTTTTTGCCATCTCTTAAAACATATGCGCTGTCTAGGTCTGCACTGCGCAGAGAACCAAGTTGGGCAAGAAGCTGCATTAAGGTTGTGTTTCTTCTTAATGTAATTACACCAGACGGTGTGCCTGTTGTTCCAGTTATTCCGCCGCCTGTTCCTTCCCCGATTACATAGACCTTAAAGCTGTTAATGGATGTAACAAGCACGCTTACCACTGGAGTTTTGACAAATTTTGAAAGTTCTTTTTCAAGCAGTTCTTTAAGTTGCTGGGGTGTAAGACCTGATGCCTTTACATCACCTATTAAAGGAACAGATATCTTCCCATCTGGCCTTACAGGGACTTGTGCGCTTAATTCAGGACTGCCCCAAACAGCAAGCTGTAGGACATCCTCATCGCCTATTACATAATCTTGTGGAAATGCAATGGAGACATAAAATATAATTAATAAGATGATAATTACAAAAAGCGTTTTATTCATCAATGTTCTCCATGTTCGCAATGATTTAAACTGTATTTTAACAATGCTCCGCCTCCTCAGTCACATAACGGTGCAGTGCTGAGAAGGTCATCCTGTTTTTCAGTGTTTTATGATTAAAATTCATTGATTAATTATTTTTCTTGAAAATTAATCACTAAACACTATTTTTAAGCTGCTTCCATTTCGCTAGCGTAGATCTTTACACCTACGCTTCTGCCAAGTATATCTATATTAACCAGAAAAAGATGCTGGTTTTCCTTTCTTTTCAAAATGCCTTCAGCGCCTGTAAGCGGTCCTCGTTTTATCATTATCCTTGTGCCCTCTTTCAGATTAGGATAAATGTCGATTTCTTGGCCGCTTTCAATGATTAGTTTTAATGATTTTATGTCAGAATCTGAAACTGGCGTAGGTACACCTGGATTTAAGGAAACAAATGTAACTACTCCTTTTGTCTTAAGCACATTGAGGAAATCTTCTGATGCCGGGGATATATTAACGAATATGTATCCAGGAAACAACGGGAATTCGATAAGTTTCTTTCTGTCTTTCCAGTGGCTGATTCTGGTTACAGAAGGCAGGAAGGTTTCTATTCCCTTTCTCTTTAATTCAAAAGAAGTAAGGAATTCATGTCTTGACTTTACATATAGTGCAAACCAGCTAAACATATTTTCTATCTGCCACCTTTGCCAAACAGCACAACTTTGCTTGTCTCGAGAATTATTAACAAATCAAAAAGGATAGAGATATGTTTTATATAGAAGAGATCATATCTTAATTTTTCGATAGCGTCCTCAACCGAAGAGCCGTATCTGTATCTTACCTGAGCCCATCCTGTTAACCCTGGTTTGACAAAATGCCTTTCTGAGTAATATGGAATCTTTTCTTTGAGCTTATCTACGAATTCAGGTCTTTCTGGCCTCGGGCCGACAAAACTCATGTTTCCTTTAAGGATATTGCATATCTGAGGTATTTCATCGAGACGAGTTTTTCTGAGAAATTTACCTACGCGTGTAATCCGAGGATCATCTTTCTGTGTCCAGACGACACCTGTTTCTTTTTCAGCGTCTTCGCGCATTGTTCTGAATTTGAAGAGAGTGAAGATTTTTTCTTTCTCACCGATACGTTTCTGTTTTAAAAAAACAGGACCATGTGAATCAAGCTTAATCAAAATGGCTATAATCGGTATCAAAGGAAATATTATCAATGAGCCAAAAATTGCTAAAAATATATCAGAGATTCTTTTTAATATTTTTTTCCAGTAAGTTATCTTAAACCCTCTGGAGAAAATTAACCAGCTTGGCGTTATATTCTCGATGAGCAGTTTGCCGGTAAGCTCTTCATAGAATGAAGGGGCATCCAGAACTTCTATCCCGCTTAGCTTGCACGATAATAGATCCTTGAGGGGCAGCGCACCTCGGCGTTCAGTTAGTGAAACAACAATTTTGCTTGCTTTTTTATCTTTTGCGGCCTCAATTATTTTGTTGCCGTTTCCATTTCCATTCCCATTCCCATTATGACCGTCTGAAGAATAAGTAAGAGAGTCGGTCGGGCAGTCAACGTATCCTGCAAGGCAATAGCTGTGATTTGTGGTGGTAATGATTTTACCGATATTTTTTGCCAGGGGGCCGGTTCCGACAATTAATATTCTTTGCGCAAATGTAGGCAAGTGTATGCAATATTTGTAACTAAGGTGCCATAAAAGTTGATAAAAACCGAAAGTGGCTAAGGACAACAGCAGGAGTCCTCTGCTAAACATAAGATCAGAAAAGATGTAATAAAGCGCAGATAAAATAATGAATGACAGCGCAACTCCGGCTGCTATTTTCACTGCAGCCTCTTTTTTCCCTATGTTATTGTCATAGCTGTAAAGTTCCATAAGGAACGAAGAAAGAATCAAAATGGTTGTAACAATTAAAACTTTTACGCCCAAAATGCTTTCGATGTAAGAGAATGAACCAAATCTCAACAGTGATCCCGTGTAAAGCGCGATTATTGATAAGAACATGTCACCGAATAATAATACGAACAACTTGGTATTCATTAGTAAATTCTAAATTTATCCTTTCTGAAGTTTATTTAACAGCGACTTTGCCTGTTCTGCCTCTTTGAAATCTTTAAAAGCAAGCGCTTTTTTCAAATTCTCAACAGATAGTGAAATATTGCCTTTTTCTTTATAAGCAAGCGCAAGATGGTAGTAGATTGTTGGATTGTCTTGGATGCGCTCCAAGGCTTTATTGAGGGCATTAATGCTTTCATCTGTTTTTTTATTTTTTAAGAGGACAAAACCCAGCGTATCAAGTACAAATCCATCATTAGGTGACAATGTGTACGCTCTTGCTGCAAGTTGTAAGGCCATAGGAAGATTGCTGTTGTCTTCAGCATATATATAAGCAAGATTGTTTAGCGCCGGGACAAAGTTTTGGGAGAAATTTAATGCTTTCTGATATTCACTTATTGCCTTATCTCTTTTCCCTGTTGAATGTAATATGGCGCCTTTTTGAAAAATTGCAGGGACAAAATCAGGCTTTATTTCCTCCGCCTTATTATACTGTTCAAGTGCAAGCGAATATTCTTTTTTCGAGTGGTATATATTGCCAAGCAGCAGGTAGATATTGGCGTCTTTAATATCTGCTGCTTTTTTGAGTGTTTCTATTGCTTGTTCTGTCTCATTGGCGTTCTGATAAATTAATGATAGAGTTATATAGCCAACTGATAACTCCGGTTTTTTGCTTATAATTTTCCTTGCGTTTTCCCTTGCTTCCTGTGTTTTTCCCATTATCATGTAGATTCTTGAAATGTCTGCCATCAATTCATACTGTTCGGGATTTTTCCTTAATTCTTTTTCAATTTTTTCTAAAGCTTTTTCCGGCTTTTTCATCGCTATATATGTGTTTGCAACATAAGCAAGGCTGAGCCTGGGATTCATTTTTTCAATAAGCTCGAATGTTTTTAAGGCCTCCTCAAATTTCTTCTGGGAGAAAAAAACCTTGCCTTTAAATTCCAGCAATTGGACGTTAGCCTTATTTTTGCTGATTGCCTCGTCAAGAGTCTTGTGTGCTTTTTCTGTTTCTTTCTTCCTGAGTTGATAATTTGCTAGTTCTATGTGCCCTTCGATTTTCCCGGTTTCCTTTGCTTTAAGATAATATTTATGGGCGTCTTGATTATTTGATTCTGATATGGATGCCAGTGCGAGCAAAGCCTTAAGATTGTCTGGAGTTTTTTCTATTAATGATTTAAGTTCATTTGTGCCTTTGTCAGGCTCTCCCTTGAATATATATAAGGAAGCAAGTCTGAAATAAGTGGCGTCATACTCAGGATTTAATTTTTTTGCTTTGTGCAGATATTTAAAAGCCTCATCGGCTTTATTCTGTCGTAGTAATATGTCAGATATAAAGTTAAGCAGTACCGCATCCGCTTTATCTCCTTTGAGTCCCTCGTTTAAGACATTTAGAGCTTTATTATATTCATTTTGCTTCAGATAATATGCGGCAAGGATCATTCTTGTGTCTAATATTTCCGGATTGATCTGAACGGCGGTTTTAAGTTCTGCTTCAGCTTCTTTTATTCTTCCTTTGCCGAAATTAAGGATTCCTTTTTTTATGTGGACATCGATTAATTTTGGATCTATTGCAATTGCTTTATTAAATTGTTCTATGCCTTCTGAATGCATGCCCTTTGCAAGATATGCGCTTCCAAGAATATTATGCGCTAAGGCGTTTCCTTCATCTTTTTCAAGTGCCTTTTTAGCCTCATTTATGGCCTCATCAATTCTTTTTTGCCTCAGAAGAATAATTGAAGTCATTACTTTTGCCTGAGTAAAACGGGGGTTAATTTCGTATGCTTTTTGTAAATGCGTCAGCGCCTGTTCTGGTTCATTCTTGTAGTAATGACTTAGGGCAAGAAAGTAATGTGCGGATAGGTTAGGGTAAATTGCTAAGGATTTCTGGAGTTCTACGATTGCCTTGTCAAATTGTTTGAGATGAAAAAGTGTTATGCCTTTAATCCTGTACCCTTCAGGTCTTTTAGGGAGCTTTTTTATAATCTCCTCAGATAATGCAAGAGCTTCCTCATATTTCTGTTTATCAATCAGAAGCAAGCACTTTTTTGAGAGTGCTTCTATGTCAGAATCATTTGCATTTAATATCTGGTCGTAAATTTTTAGTGCGTCATCAAAATTTTTTTCTTTTTTTTGCAAATCAGCCAGTAAATGCAGGGCACTTTTGTTATTCGGTTCTTTTTTGAGCACCGCTTTCAAATGCTCATTCGCATCCTCGTTTTTTCCCATCTCTGAGTAAACATGTGCCAGTGAAATAGTTATTCTTGAATCAGAATTGCTATGTAATGCTGCTTTTTTGAGCAAAGACTCTGCTGTGGCGTAATTACCCTTTATTGCATGGGCTAAGCCTGCCAGTTCGACGGCTTCTATGTTATTGGGATCATTGATGTATTCTGTAAGTTCTTTTAGCGCTTCATCAGGTTTTGACAGCCGAATATATGCCCTTGCCAGTTCAATTTTCACTTCTTTTGAGGCTGGGTTTTGTCGGCTGAGTTTTAGCAGTTCACTTTCTGCAGATTCATATTTCCCTGTTGCTAAGTATGCCTTGGCCAGCTGGAATCTGGCATCAAAAAAAATGGGATCTTTTTCGAGCGCATTTTTCAGATAAATAATAGCGCTGTTGGGATTATTTTCTTTAAGTTGTTTAACTCCTTCGCTGAAAAGTTCTTCCTTTGTTTTGTTTGAGCATGATATGACAAATAATAATACTGTAATTATTATAGAGATTTTCTTATACAATGCAGTATCCTCCTTGTGGGATTGATTCTCCATTTATAATCTGAGTCACCAGATATCTGAACTTGTCATAATCTATCGGTTTGATCATGCAAAATGAATTGTCAAAGTTTTTCAGGATGCTGAATAGATTGTTGTCAATATGGTCAGACAAGATCAGAACTGGTATTCCACTGTTCTTTATCGCATTAAGAAAAATGGCGCAGTAAGGATAACTCGTTACAATTAAACTGTACTTATTTTGGGCAAGTTTGGCTTGCAGATTGTCATCAATAGAAATATTCTCAACTTCGTGTCCTTTGTTTTTCAGAATCGCTGAACAGACACGCGTAAATCCAGTTTCATCAATTATAAGTATTTTTTTCATAGATTTTGGCTTAGGTTAAGCTTACAAGCAAGCTATATGCCAGGAAGGGTTATCAATGAACCATGGACAGCGATATCTTTCGACTAGAACATAATATCTCAATAAAATCAATGAGTTGACATTAAATGAAGGCAAAAGTGTTTTGCAAAAACAATAAAAAATGTTTTTTTTACATATGGCTTATTTAAAAATATTTACTTATTGTGTCGGAAGGAAACAGGTTTTGTAGGTTATTAACAATGAAATGGAAAAATGTAACTATTTGATACAAAGTTGAATTAGTTGTATAAAGCTGCTATATGGTTTTTGTACTGCTGTTTTTCACAATTGAAGGTTTGATAAATGTATCTATCTTTTTATAAAGAGATTTTCTTGAGATCCCGAGTACTTTTGCAGCCTTTGATTTGTTACCTTTACATTCCTGAAGTGCTTTTAATATCGTCTGTTTTTCGACTTCCCATAGTGGCTTAACAGAGTTTGTATGTGAGTGTTTTGCTTCAAGCTGGTTGAATTCTTTGGGTAATTCATGCAAGGTAATCTCTTTTTTCTTCGCAAGAACTACTGCCCTTTCAAGAATGTTCCGCATTTCTCTAATGTTGCCCGGCCAGTTATATTCATAAAATAATCTCATTACTTTGTCAGATATGGTAAGCATTTTCTTTTCGCGCAGACAGAACTCATTCACGAATTCTGTTGCAAGTAATGGGATATCGTCTTTTCTTTGTCTGAGTGCAGGCACATCTATTCGGAGAACGTTTATTCTGTAAAAAAGGTCTTCCCTGAAATTCCCTCTCTCAACTTCAAGTTTAAGGTTTCTGTTGGTTGATGATAAGAGCCTGAAATCAACCTTTATTTTTTTACTGCTGCCAAGTCTTTCGATCTCTTTCTCTTGGAGAACCCTAAGGAGCTTGGCCTGCAGCGATAATTCAAGCTCTCCAATCTCATCAAGGAAAATTGTCCCGCCCGAGGCTTCTTCAAACCGGCCTATTCGTCTTGATGTAGCGCCTGTAAAAGCCCCCTTTTCGTAGCCGAAAAGTTCTGCCTCTATGAGTTCTCTTGGTATTGCGGCGCAGTTTACTGTAATAAAAGGCATAAGACTTCTTTCGCTGCTGAAATGCAGTGCCTTTGCTATAAGTTCTTTCCCTGTACCTGTTTCGCCGTAAATCAATATGTTAGCAACAGAATTCTTTATTGCTTCTATTGTATCGATTATATTCAGTACCTCAGTTGTATTGCCGATTATTTTGTGGCTAGAGTTTCCGTCAGATATTCGTCTTTTTAAGAGTTCAATCTCTTTTTTTA
>CAZBSJ010000073.1:0-7781 GCA_964494165.1 uncultured Nitrospiraceae bacterium | reverse complement strand
CTCCGTCTATTCTTTTAAGTCCGGCTTTTATTGCCATCTGTATTGCGTCTTTATATTCTTTATCTGTTATCCTTCGGTTTAGAGGAGGGTGGTCGAATGCCTTAAAGCATGGATGATACTGATCCATTATATTAATGTATGTGTTCTTTGATACTTCCTCAGAGATAAATCTGACTATCTCCTGAGTGCCTGCGATTCCCTCAGGCAAAACAAGATGCCTTACGAGTAATCCCTTTCTTGCAATCCCATTTTCTATTAAAAGGTCTCCGACCTGCCTGTGCATCTCCTTTATTACTGCTTTTGCAATTTCAGGATAGTCTTTTGCATCAGAATATCTCATGGACATCTCAGGATTTGAATATTTAAAATCAGGCATATATATATCAATGACACCATCGAGGAGTTTTATCACATCGAGCGATTCATAGCCTCCGCAGTTATAGACTATAGGGATTGAAAGCCCTTTCCCTTTTGCAATCTCCAATGACCTTAATATCATAGGGATCTGATGAGTTGGGGTCACGAGGTTTATGTTATGGCAGCCGCTGTTTTGCAATTCGAGCATGATTGAGGCGAGGTTTTCAAAAGATATTTCATGACCTTCTCCGAGATGGCTTATTGAATAGTTCTGGCAGAATATGCAACCGAGATTGCAGTTTCCGAAAAATATCGTGCCTGAGCCGTGTCTGCCAACCAATTGGCTTTCTTCGCCGTAATGAGGTCCCCAGCTCGATATAAAGGGTTTATCACCGGTCCTGCAGAATCCTTTTTCACCTGCAGTTCTATCCACATGACATTTTCTCGGACAGAGTTCGCAATTTTTGAGAATGGCTTCTGCCTGTTTTATTTTAGCAGAGAGCATATTTGAATATAGTGATGTCTGTTTCTATGCCGGAGGCTGCAACTCTTTTTTCTGAGGATTTATTACCCATATGCTTCCAAAGTCTTTTTCCTGATAAGCCCTGACAAGGCCAAGCCTTATTACCTCGAGGAGGGCGATGAAGGTTACTATAAGCTGAGGCCTTGTTTTATCTTCCTTGAACAGGTCTTCGAATCTTATTGTCTCATTTGTCTCAATCAGTTCCATTATTACTGATATCTTGTCTTTAACAGTTAAGGTCGCTCTTGTTATCTCTACTATTTCCGGGGTAGCTTTCTCAAAGATATCCCTGAATGCTCCCAGCAGGTCAAACAGGTTAACATCGAAAAGATACAGCTCTTCTGGTTCGTCATCCTGCTCTTTCAGCGGCTCTCTGTGAAATATATTCTGCTGTTCCTCTTCTCTTTCCCTGAAAGCAAGTGATGCTTCCTTAAATGCCTGATATTCGAGAAGCCTTTGAACAAGCTCCAGCCTTGGGTCTTCCTGCTCGTCAGGAGGGGCTTCCTCATCAACAGGAAGAAGCATCTTTGACTTTATGTGAATGAGTGTCGCAGCCATTACGAGGAATTCTCCTGCAATATCAAGATTCAGCTCCTTCATCATCTCCAAATACTGAAGATAATGATTTGTTATGACTGCAATTGGGATATCATATATGTCTATCTTGCTCTCTTTAATGAGATGAAGGAGAAGGTCAAGAGGGCCTTCGAATACAGGGACTTTTATGTTGTAGAGATTTTCCATCTGATGAATGGTTTATTTTATAAAAAGTTTGCGTTTATAGTCCAGAGTATTATTTCAGGCACAGAAACAAAAAAGGGCGATGCTGATAAGCATCGCCCTTTGAATTATGTCAGATTAAACTGCAACTGCCTTTTCAGTCTCCTTAAGCCAGAGCAGTCTTGAGCCGTTTATAACAGAGGCATTGATGGACTCTATCATCTCTTCGGGATTTACATCGAATCCTTCTTTTTTCTTGAAAGGTTTCAAAGTTGGTTTTACTTTTGCTTTCAGCGCCTTTTTTATATCAGAGTCTTTTGGTTCCTTAAGCGCTTTGCCCATTGCCTTTGAGATGTGCATGAAGATCTCTCTGTGGGGCTTGGCATTTCCTGCCGGCTCTATCGCCCTGCAGAGGCACTTTATCCTGCCCATGTAATCTATTATGGTTCCTGAAGTCTCAAGAAAAGCCGCTGATGGAAGCACGATATCTGCCTGCTTTGCAAGCTCTGTCAGATGCGAGTTCTGCACTATCATGAAATCAGTCTTGGGTCTTTTCTTTAGAGGGAGTTCGCCGATTGCATAAATGACCTTCATGTCTTCATCAACCATCTCATTGTATGATTTCCCTTCTGTTACAACCCCCATCAATACAACACCCTTTGCATTGCTTTCTATTGGCACAGAGACAGCTGTACCTTTAATCAAGGAAAGATTTACAGCAGCATCGTAAAGGGAAGGGGAGGTCAGAATCAGAGGATTTTTTGAAGCAGTGAAAAGCTCTGCTGCTTTTTCTGCATCATCTGAAGGGTCAACAGAAGTAAGCGCCTGAATCAGTTCTTTAGGTGCTTTAGTGCCCTTTAAGACAACAGCCTGCGCTATCTCTGATATTATCTTTGCCTCGTCCCCTTTCAGATTGATTGCAGCTATTGAAGAGATGTTTGTGTCGGCTGAGTTTATGGTTATAAGTTTTGTGCCGGTGTTCACCTTTCTTCTTATTATTGCATCAACTGCCGGCAATACCCTTGTCCACTGGTTTGGATTCAATCCTGCAAGTATGATAAGGTCTGCTGTTCCAAAGTCTGCTGATTCGTTTTTCAATGATTCTGCGTCAGCATAAAGGCTTACAGTTGTGTCCAGGTTCTTGGTTTTTACTACATCAGAAAGCTGTTTTAATACCAAAGCATCTTCATTAAGAATGCTTCCGGTGCTTATAATGCCTGCTGAAGAGCCTGCAGATTTAAGTTTCTCTGAGACTATTTCTATAGCCTCTTCCCATGATATTTCTTTCAGTTCATTCCCTGCTTTTTTCATAGGCGAGGTTACTCTGGTCCCAGCCTCTATGCAGTCGAATCCGAATCTTCCGTATGCGCATATGAATTTTTCCACAGAGCCATTGATGGAAGCGGAGTTTACCTTTGCGACCCTTCCTTCTTTAGCGCTTACTGTTATGTCGCAGCCATTGCCGCAGAGCAGGCATACAGAACTGGATTTTTCATACTCCCATTCCCTGCCTTTTCTCCATCTGTCTGCCTCAAGCAGGGCATTAACAGGGCAGGCATCAGCGCAGCTTCCGCAGAATGTGCAGGAGGACTCCTGTAAGGGCTTGTCATTGGCTGTGATAACCTTTGCGCCAACTCCTCTGCCCATGAAGTCAAGCACGTTTGTCCCCTGATTTTTGCATACTCTCACACACTTCCCGCAGAGGATGCAGTACTCAGGATCACGCTTTATAAAAGGATTTGCCTCATCTGTTGCATAGCCGAATTTTTTTCTTGTAAATGACGATTCCTTAAGTTCGAAATCGTATGCATACTGCTGAAGATTACAGACTCCTGCCTTAGTGCAGGTCATGCAGTCCAATGGGTGCATTGAGAGAATTAGATCAATGATAAATTTTCTTGTCTCTTTGATCTTTTCTGTCTGAGTATTAACTACCATGCCTTCCTTAACCTTAGTATTGCATGCTATCAGAGGGGCTTTTGAGCCTTCTACCTCCACAAGGCAGAGTCTGCATGCGCCGATTCCTGGAAGGCCTTTCAAATAACAAAGGTTTGGTATGTGGATGCCTGCAAGCTCCGCAGCATCGATCAGGTTCATGCCTTCGGATGCTTGTATTCCTTTGCCGTCAATTGTAAGTTTAACTATGTTCGCCATCTAATCCTCCTCAAAGTGTCATGCTGAACTCGTTTCAGCATCTTATTTCAAATTTATTTAGACCCTGAAACAAGTTCAGGGTGACAATTTAAACATTAAACGCTGACCGGTTCTTTGCTCTTTACGTCTACTATGATGATCGCTTCAGTCGGACAGACGTTTATGCAGTCGCCGCATTTTACGCATCTCTTCTGCCTTATCTCGAACGGGTGGTAGCCGCTGAGATATTTCTTTTTCTTTTCACCTGCGATTGCACTATATTTGCATGCCTCCTGGCATAACGCGCACATGACGCATTTCTCGGGTACGATTCTGTATTCAAGCAGGCCAAGGCATTTTCTATCAGGACATCTGCCTTCTATATGCTCTTTAAAGATATCGGTTCCCATCCATTCAAGTATAAAGCTTGCAGTGTCCTTGCCTCTCTTGCACCTTGAAGAATCAAGCATCTCCATTGCGATTTTCTTGATCGCAAAAATGTCTTTTTCAGAGCCTTTACCTTCTGTGATATCCCTGAGTTTTATTCTTGCCTCATAAACTCCCATTTCACAGGGAAAACATTTTCCGCACATGGGACCAGAGAGGAACTCGTCAATATAGTAAAGGGCCTTGCTTACAGGACACTTTTTTGTGTCTGCTTCTTTTTTTATCTCTTCAACTTTTTTTTCTTTTGCTTCTGTCATTTTACCTCCAAAATTTAGTGTCGGTGTCTGTTAAAAATTCTCTTTTCTGACACTATCAACCGACACTGACACTTTTGCCTCCTTGCTTCTCAATCTTTACTGCTTCAATGGGGCATGCTGTATAACACGCCTTACACTTTGTGCAGTAATCTTGATCTATAAATAAACTGTTTTTTGTCTCTTTTATCGCATCAAAGGCGCACGCCTCTTTGCAGAGGCCGCATAAAAAACATTCCTCGTCATCAATCCTATACACCCCTATGCCGCTGCAAACATTTGCCCTGCAGTATTTATCGTATATATGCTCTTCGTATTCATGTCTGAAGTATTTAATAGTCGAAAGCACAGGGTTTGGAGCAGAATTGCCAAGTCCGCATAGGGAGCCTTCAACAACTTTTTTGCCGATTTCTTCAAGACGTTCTATATCTCCATGTTCGCCTTTTCCTGAAGTTATCTTTTCAAGTGTCTGGAGCATCTGGTAAGTGCCTATCCTGCAAGGCGGGCACTTGCCGCAGGATTCTGACTGGCAGAAGGAGAGAAAATACTTTGCAACATCCACCATGCAGTTGTCCTCATCAAGCACGATTATTCCGCCTGAACCCATCATTGAGCCAGCCTTAGATAAGGTATCAAAATCCACAGGCGTATCAAGCATGCTCTCAGGCAGGCATCCGCCGGACGGCCCGCCTGTCTGTATCGCCTTAAACTTCTTACCTCCTAATATGCCTCCGCCAACGTCATAGACTATCTCCCTGAGAGTTATACCCATTGGCACTTCTACAAGGCACGAATTTTTTACCTTCCCTGCAAGGGCAAAAACCTTTGTTCCGGGTGATCCCTGAGTTCCTATTGAAAGAAAATAATCAGTGCCCTTTTCTATAATTATCGGAACATTGGCAAAGGTCTCAATATTATTAAGGTTTGTCGGATAGCCCCATAGTCCTCCGCCAATCTCTGATAGTCTCGGCGGCCTTGGCCTCGGAAAGCCTCTTGCCCCTTCAATTGATGCTATGAGGGCTGTTGATTCGCCGCAAACAAATGCCCCAGCTCCTTCACGTATGCCTATATCAAAACTTAGATCAGCGCCTAAAATATTGCTGCCGAGCATGCCTAATTCCCTTGCCTGAGATATAGCAGTACTTAGATTCTCCACTGCAAGGGGATATTCATGCCTCACATATATAAAGCCATACTGAGCGCCAATAGCATAGGCATTTAGTATCATGCCTTCAATAAGACTGTGGGGATTGCCCTCCATTATGGAGCGGTCCATAAATGCTCCGGGGTCACCCTCGTCTCCATTAGCCACTATAATCCTGATATCGCTCTTTGCGCTCTTTGTATGCTTCCATTTTTTGCCGGCAGGGAATCCTGCGCCGCCTCTTCCTCTTAAGTTTGCCTTATCAATTTCATTCAGCACATCATCAGGAGTCATTGATGACAGTGCCTTCTGCAGCGCTGAGTATCCGCCAATCTTTATATAATCAATAATGGACTTAGGATCAATCCGGCCGTTATGTCTAAGGACAAGCCTGAGCTGCTTTTTATAAAGCGGAATATCTTCGATCTTTGCTATTGGTTCGCTCAAAATATCATCTCGATAAAGAAGCGGTCTGAAAGGGGTATTTGCAAACAATGTGTAGCCGAGCATGGCAGGCACCATATCAGGCTTTACCCTTGTGTAAAAGATACCCTGCGGCTCGATCTTTACATTCGGTCCTTTTGAGCAAAGCCCTCTGCAGCCCGTAACTTTTACTTTAATATCAATGCCTCTGCGCTGCGCTTCTTTTTTTATCTCCTTGACTACATTCTTAGAGCCGCCTGCCCTGCAAGCGCTTCCGCCGCAGGCCTGTATAGTTACTCTATTTTCCTTTTCATCCTGAAGCAGACTATTTCTTAAACCTTCAAGATCATCTATATTTTTGAGTCTTTCCATTTAGCCCTCTAATTCTAAACCTTTAATTCTTTTTTGTAATCTGCTTTTTCTATCTTCACAGCGTCTATAGGGCATGCCAGGTAACATGCCTTGCATTTTGTGCAGTAGTCCTGATCTATAAAAAATCTATTTTTATACTCCTTAATCGCATCAAAGGCGCACGCCGCTTTGCATAATCCGCAGAGGAAGCATTCATCAACATCTATGCTGTATAATCCCGGACCTCTGCATACCTTTGCCCTGCAGTATTTGTTATTAATATGTTCTTCATATTCTTCCCTGAAATATTTTATGGTTGAAAGCACCGGATTTGGCGCTGTCTTTCCTAATCCGCAAAGCGAGCCTTCCTTTACCATATTTCCTATCTGCTCAAGCCTCTCTATGTCTCCTGACATTCCTTCTCCGTTTGTAATCCTTTCGAGTATCTGGAGCATCTGGTATGTGCCTATCCTGCACGGAGGGCATTTGCCGCAGGATTCCTGCTGAGTAAAAGAGAGAAAGAACTTTGCAACATCAACCATGCAGTCTGTCTCATCCATTACAACAAGTCCGCCTGATCCCATCATAGAGCCTGCCTCAAAAAGTGAATCAAAATCTATCTTCAGGTCTATGAGATGCGCAGGCATACAGCCGCCTGACGGGCCTCCTGTCTGGACTGCCTTAAATTTTTTGTCATGCAATATGCCTCCGCCAATGTCGTATATTATCTCCCTTAGTGTGATTCCCATTGGAACTTCAATAAGACCCGTATTCTTTATCTTTCCCGTAAGGGCAAAGACCTTTGTGCCTTTGCTTCTCTCTGTGCCAAGGCTTGCAAAGTTTTCACTGCCATTGGTAATTATGTAAGGAACATTGGCAAATGTCTCTATATTGTTTATGCATGTTGGATAAGACCATACGCCCTTTTCAGCAGGGAATGGCGGTTTCTGCTCGGGAAATCCTCTGTTGCCTTCGATAGATGCAAGGAGAGCAGTCTCCTCTCCGCATACGAATGCCCCTGCGCCTTCTCTTACTGATATATCAAAACTAAAATTACTTCCAAGTATATTTTCTCCAAGAAGCCCTAATTCCCTGGCCTGATTTAAGGCAATACGAAGATTTTTTACTGCGAGGGGATATTCGTGCCTCACATATATAAAGCCATAACTTGCTCCCACCGCATATGCACACAAAAGCATTCCCTCTATAAGACTATGAGGGTCGCCTTCCATTATAGAGCGGTCCATGAATGCGCCCGGGTCCCCTTCGTCTCCATTAGCTACTATCATTTTTGTTTTACTGGCTGCGCGTCTTACAGCATCCCACTTTATCCCTGTAGGGAATCCTGCGCCTCCCCTTCCCCTTAATCCAGACCCCTTTATCTCTTGCACAACAGACTCGGGCGTCATTGTAAAGATTACCTTTTCAA
>CAZBSJ010000072.1:0-7792 GCA_964494165.1 uncultured Nitrospiraceae bacterium | reverse complement strand
AAAATTTACGCCGCCAGCGCTGCCTGTTTAAGCGCAATGGCTTTTTTAGGACATGTCACCTCGCAGAGTCCGCATCCCTTGCATCTGCTGCTGATAACAAACGACTTTTTCCTGTCCACAATCAGTTTAATCGCATTTGGCTCAGGGCATGTTTGTATGCACATCTTGCAGCCTATACACTTTTCTTCATCAACTACAGCCACTACATACATAGCTTCATCTCCTCCTTTTATTTTGCTGTCTCAGCATTATCGGTCTTTACAATTCTTACAGCCGAGACCTTATACTCGGGTGTTTTGCTCACAGGGTCAAGAGCATCGTTTGTAACAAAATTAATCGGGGAATCACCGAAATGAAAGGGCGCAAAAACAACTCCAGGCATTGTCCTGTCAGTAATTCTTGCAACAGCCCTTACGACTCCACGACGAGACTTTATTTCCACCTCATCTCCTTCAGATATTCCATACTTTGAAGCATTTTCAGGGTTTATCTCTATATATGGGCGATCCTTCAGCTTTGCAAAATGAGATATGCGCATAGTGATTGTAGATGTATTATAATGATGAGCGTCTCTGCCTGTCGTTAATATCAAAGGATACTCGTCATCTATCTGCTCTGCCGGCGGTGTAAAGTCCACAGAAACAAGAAGGGCTTTCCCTCCTTCTCGAGGAAATTTATCAGTATATCTTACAGCAGTGCCTTCATGCGCCTCATCATGACAGGGCATATGAACTCTGCCGCCATTATCCAGCCTTTCATATGTTATCCCTGATAGATCAGGGACAGCCTTTCTGATTTCCTCCCATATATCCCGTGCATTCTCATATGGAAACAGACGGCTGTATCCCATTTTGCCTGCGATCATCTGCATTATTTTCCAGTCAGGCAGACTGTCTCCAATAGGATCAATAGCAGGCTGCAACATCTGCACTGCCCTGTCAAGCCTGATAAATGTGCCGTCTTTCTCTGCAAATGTGCAGCCAGGCAAAAACACATCAGCATACCTGGCGGTCTCTGTCATAAATATATCCTGAACCACCAGAAATTCCACTTCATCAAGCGCCCTTCTTATTAGATTCAGGTTCGCCTGTGAAACTGCCGGATTCTCAGCCGCTATATAAAGGGCTTTGGTTTTTCCATTAAGCGCTTCCGGTATAAATACGGTTGATGTCAATCCTATATCTTCAGGCAGGGTTTCAACTCCCCATAGATCCATAAAGCGCCTGCGGGCGTCCGGATTGACAACAGACTTGTATCCAGGAAATATATCAGGCAGGGCGCCTATAAAAGAAGCTCCCTGAACATTATTCTGTCCTCTGACAGGGCTGAACCCTGCGTTCTCCCTGCCAACATTGCCTGTAAGCAATACAAGATTGATAAGCGCTGAGACATTATCCACACCGCAAATATGCTGCGTCATGCCCATTCCCCAGAGAGCAACAGCGCTTCTGCTGCCTCCATAAATTCTTGCTGCCTCAATTATAGAGCCTGCGGGCACTCCGCTTATTTTTTCCGCATATTCAGGTGTATATTTTTGAACATGTTTCTTTAATTCGCCATATCCTTCAACTCTGTTCTGTATAAATTCCGCTTCAATAAGACCCTCGCCGATAATAATGTTTGCCATTGCATTAAGAACAGGCGCCTCTGTTCCAGGACGGATTTGCAAAAAAACATCTGCCATCTTTGCAGCAGAGGTCGCCCTTGGGTCCATTACTATTATTTTGCTGCCCCTGTTTTTTGCCTCTTTAATCTTTCTGTGATAAAGTCTTGGATGGCATGACTCGGGGTTGTAACCAGCCATAAAAATTACTTTCGTATCAGAGATTTCATCCATGGTATTGCTCATTGTAGCGCTGCCAATGGACTTCATTAATGCCTTTAATGAAGGGATGTGGCATATTCTGGCGCAGCTATCTATATTATTTGTTCCTATTACTGCCCGGGCAAATTTTTGAAAGCTATATATCTCTTCGTTTGTAAAACAGCCTGATCCCATAAAGCCAAAGCTCTGAGGTCCATATTTTGCCTTAATCTCCAAAAATCCGGATGAAACAACATCAACAGCCTCATCCCAGTTAACTTCCTTAAGAACCCCGCCTTTTCTGACCATGGGTTTCAATATCCTGTCAGGATTATGCGTAAACTCGGCAACCTTTAGCCCCTTTGAGCAGAGATATTTATCGCCATCTTGAAACGGCATTACCTTTGTAATGCTGCCGTCTTCTGTAGTTAAAACCATCTGGCAGCCTGCCCCGCAATATGGGCAAACAGTTACGGTCTCTTTTTTCACAAGAATCCTCCTGCTATATTTTTTAAGGAGAAAGGTTTTAAGCTTCTTTCTCCTTAATTTGATTAAATCTCGGCATGTGCCTTTGCGGCTTTGTCCAGTTCACGTCTTGCAGCCATATCCATAAGCACCCTCTCTTTTTGGAATCTGCCGGGCTGATATTTGGCAAGTTTAAGCTGTTCTCTCCTTGTGTCAACCCACTCAATGCCCTTCTGGAGCATCTTTTCAGGGTCAGACTCAAAGAAAAAGGCGGCTCCGACCTTATCAAGCCATTTCTTTTCCATTATCTCGACCACTTTTCTGCTCGCTCCAACAGGAGACTCACCTCCAAATATAACGGTTGACCCTGATGCAACAAAATATGTCCCTATGGCAAGAGCCTTTTCACTCCACCACTCCGGGGCAAAGGCAATACTCGGCATTCCAGCCATCTCCGGGCTTAAACCGCCTGTAGTTGCCATTAATGTCCTTATCATAAGGACTCTCGCTGTATCCACACATGCGCCGATATGCATTACAGGAGGCATGCCTGCTGCCTCGCAAACCTCTCTCATGCCTGGTCCACTGTACCTGAAAGCTGTTTCTGGTGTTGCATAACCCATCTGCATACCGCAGTGTCCACCACAGCCTGCTACAACAACAAAGAAGTCATTTCTGACGAGCTCTTCTATCAGATATTTCTGAATGGCAGCTCCAACTGTGCGTGGATGGTGGCACGCTGCTATTCCTGCTGTGCCTCTTATCCTTCCTGCCATTATCGCGTCATTAAGCACCCTGAATGCCTTTCTGTATGAGCCGCCCTGCATATAGCTGAAATACTCCCTCGAAAATCCAACCACCGCTGATTTTGCTTCAAGCTCATCAATCGGCGCTCCTCTTCCTGTCCTGTTGGCAAAGTTATCAATTGCCATTTTCAAAATCCTTTTGGCTGTATCCTTAGCGTGATGCTCATCGAATTCGATATGAACTGCGCCTGTCATATGCCCCTTTGGACTTGTAGTTATAACCTTTGTATGAAACTTCTTTGAAAGCTCTGCAACAACAGGTTGAATGCACTGCACATCCACAGTCATAGCATCAACAATGCCTGTCATTATTGCAAGCTCCTGCTCTAAAAATGAGCCTGCTGCTGGAATTCCGTTTCTCGTTAATATCTCATTAGCTGTGCAGCACATGCCTGCAAGATTAACGCCTTTAGCGCCTTTACTCTTTGCATAAGCTGCAATCTCAGGGTCGTCATAAGTGTCAACCAATGCGCCGGCAAGCAATGGCTCATGTCCATGAACAATTAAATTTACTTCATCCTTCTTTAAAACAGCAAGTCCTGCCTCCACCTGTTTTGGCGTTGGGGTTCCAAATAGTATATCAGCGATATCTGAGGCGACAAGACAGCCTCCCCAACCGTCAACGAGCGCTACCCTTAAGGCATGGTCCATTATGCTTTCGGCATCTTGGTCAACACCCATTGTAGTGCGGTGCATCGCTTCTGTAATCTCCCTGTCAACGCCTCTCGGCCTAAGATTATGCTTTGCCCATCTATCGTATGTTCCCTTTGGCGCCCTTTTAAGATAAACAAGCTCTCCTTCTTGCTGGCCAAACTGCGCCAAATGCGTCAATGCAACCTTTTCTGCAATCTCTTTTATATGTTCGCCGCTGACACTGTCAATCTCCCATGGCATCAGATCAAAATCACCTTCTGTAACGCGTTTTTCTCCTCGCAATTCCTTAACTACAGGATGATCAATATCCATGGCCATAGCAACAGAGAGAAGCTTTCCTTTATCCTTTATCTGGAAAATATCTGTCTCTCCTCGTGCAACAGCAAGAAGGGTTTTTACCAGCTCTCTGGCATGATCACTGTGAGCGGCAGCGCCGCCTGCGACCATTCTCAGATAGTTTCTTGCCACCACAACATCCATATTAGCGCCGCATACACCCATTGCATCCTCGCCGGCGTTTTTGCCTGTAAGCCTGCATGGTCCTATATGACACATCCTGCAGCACGCCCCTGACTCGCCTATAGGGCATGGTTTCATCTTCTGCGCCCTGTCAAAAATAGTCTCATATTTTTGTTTTTCTGCCCACTCAACAATTTTTTGTGAAGTTTCATTCACAATCTTTATGTTCTTACGATTATCACTCATGCCCCTACACCTCCTCTAAGCGCTTACGCTCTGCGCAGCAGCCCTTTTATAAGCCTCTGTAAGCACATTTATATTTGCAGTAATCAGTTTCTCAACCTTATCATACTGTTTCTTTATTGCGTCATCCAACGCCGCTGTTGTTCCAGACGCCACAAACTTTACCTTTCCGCCAAATCTCTCCTTAAGCGATTCCTGCATAGTCTCCATATTTACTATATTTGTTATGCCGAGCAATGCACCGAGCATAACAATATTGGTTGAAAGTTCTGTGCCGCCAACCTCTCTTGCTATATCAGTTGCAGGAATAAAAAATACCCGCGCATTTAATTCCTTAAGCCTCGCTTTTTCATCCTCTGAAAACTCTATCTCCTTTTCGGAATTAACTATGATGACGCCGTTTTTCCTAAGCCCTGAAAAAAATGGCATCGTATAAGACTTCCCCTGCAGTATGACATCAGGATGATAAACCATTATTACATCAGGATATAATATTTCTCCTGTATCAAATATCTCATCATCAGAAATTCTGACATAACTTTCTGCTGGAGCAAGCCTTTTTTCAGCCCCAAAAAACGGATTAACTATTGCATTTTTGCCGTCCATAACAGCAGCGCCGCCAAGAATATGAGCGGCTGTTACAACTCCCTGCCCACCAAGTCCCGACATCCTTATGTAAAGCTGCATCTTCTCCTCCTTAATCATGTTGTTGGCGGTATGGATAACATACCTCTTCCTCAGCTTCGCACACTTCATTTTCCTTAACAACAGGGGAACTTTTAATTGACTCTAAATAATCAGCAGCCTCCTGAGTTATGTGTTCCCTGAATGCATAATCGCTCTTAAATCTATCTCTGGCAAATTTCTTTGACTCAGAGGGTTTTATCTTGAGATTAGTCGGGCAAGGCGTATGCACCTGCATATAAGTTGGTCCAACTTCACGAGCTATGAGCACTGCCTTTTTCAAACATTCTCCTATTTTCTTAGGGTTTGCGGCTGAAACAACAGCCACATACGCGCATCCAGCTTCTATCGCAAGATCTGGAACCTTAACCTTGCCAAACTTCTTGCCTGTCGGAGCCATGTTCAATACAGAGCCAGGCAGACTCATTCCGCTCTCTTGTCCTCCTGTATTGGCATAGAGCTCGTTGTCAAACATAATCGTTGTAATCTTTTCTCCCCTGAACCATGAGTGAAGGGTCATATCAAGCCCGATGTCAGCAGTAGCGCCGTCTCCTGCCATAACAACAACATCCTTTGTCTTATCAGGAAACCTCAGCTTTAATGCCCTCTTAAGCCCTGAAGCGATCGCATTTTGATTGCCAAAAAGCGAATGGATGTTATGAAGCGCAAGCTGTGGAAATGCAAGGCTGTTGCAGCCTGTTGAGCCGACCATAATGCTGTCTTCTGGATTCGGCAGTGATGCAACAATAAGACGAAAAGCCATCGCAAGATTGCATCCTGCGCAAAGAGGGTGTTCCTCAAGAAGTTCTTTAAATGTTCCAAGGTCCCCGACTGATTTGGCGCCGCCAAATGGTCCGTTATTTACAAGATCTATATACTCATCTGGCATTACATCTTCGAAATAAGGGTTAATCTTTGTAATATTAAGTGACATGTCCTCCTCCTTATCAATAGCTTTTATTTAATTTTATACACCTACTAACGCCCCTGTTTTAATAACCTGCACAATAACATCAGGCGGCATAGTCATGCCCCCGTATACCCTTGGCCCAGGAATTATACGATCATTGTTTGGTATCACCGCCGCAACCTCCTGAGCAAGCCAGCCCACCCTGTTAAACTCAGGGATTACTATCTTTTCTGCATTGCTTAAGGCTGCCTTTATCTCATCCTTTGGAAACGGCCTTATCACCTTAATCTTTATAAGTCCCGCATCTATGCCGTCTTCTTTAAGCATCTTTATTGCCTCTCTTGCCTGTGATACGGCTGTGCCCGATGCTACTATCTGAATGGCAGCATTGGGATTTTCATGCTCAATAAAACCGCCAAGATATTTTTTGATATATTTCTTTGCCCTCTGCGCTGATGTGAGAATCTCCTGCTGCCAGCTTGCATGGGCAGCGTAGCTGATAAAGTTGCTCTTCATTACAAATGGATCTCTCATTAATCTAAAGGGCGGCGTCTCCATATCAATATGCGGCACCGGAGACAATGCTGGATTATAAGGCTTGAGCCTTACATCTTCTGTTACCACATTAACCTTCTGCCTTGTGTGTGTAACAAAAAAACCGTCAACAAAAACACCGATAGGTATATGGACAGATGTCTGTTCAACAATATCAAAGCTCATAAGCAGCATATCATATAAATCCTGAGCCGCCTCTGCATGAAGCATCAATATGCCTGTGTCCTTGAGAAATGCCATCTCAATGGTATCGGGCTGGATGCTCAATGGAGCATTAATAGAGCGGGTCATAAATCCCATAACAATAGGCAGCCTCGCTCCTGCCCACATAGGGAAGTTTTCAAATGCCCTCAATGTTCCTGGCCCGCATGTTGCAGTGAATGTCCTAACTCCTGCCATTGCAGCGCCTGCAACCTCTGACATAACAGCAAACTCATTTTCGCCTCTGAAATACTCTTTAACATAACCTTCCGCATAAAGGTCGCCAACAAGGTGCATGCTCTCGCTCTGGGGCGTTATTGGATAAGATATGGCAATATCAATATTTGCGCGCCTAATCGCCTCTCTGACAGCCTCGCTTCCTGTCATGAACTGCTCTTCCCTCTTTGCCTCAAAGAGCATGTATTCCGTAGATACATCTTTCAGTTGTTTCATCTCAGGCATGATTTAAACACCTCCCTTTTTCATTTCTTTGATCTCGTCCAGAAGCATCTGGAGAACATTATTATCTGCATCTCTTAAAGATGTATTTGCCTCTTCATGCCCTTCTTCCGCGCAAAGGGCGATAGTGTAACAATTAGTGCCGCCCCTTATTATTTTAAGGGCTAAATTCGCCTGATGGCAGTGAACGCCTATAAAAATTCCGACATCTATCTTATTATGCCAGATTGTGAGATTGGGATGATTCGGGTTAATCTCCACTGCCGGATTAATCATCGGATATTTTGGACGATAATCAGGCATGGGAATGACCTTTGCGCTAACCTCTTTGGCTATCTCCCTCACAAGCTTGCCCCTCTGCAATGCATAATCGGTTGTCCTCCACAAAAGCAGCGGACCAGGAAAAAATGTAGGATTCTTTGCCTCCAATAACTTTTTTGCAATCTGCCTGATGCCTGTCTTCAATTCAACACATTGACCTTCGATAAATGCCTCGCCCTTTTCCGGCAGACATACGCCGTGCATCGCCGCTGCCGGAGGCAGATATCCTTC
>CAZBSJ010000071.1:5471-7839 GCA_964494165.1 uncultured Nitrospiraceae bacterium | reverse complement strand
ATTTGACAGCGCGCATCTTCATGAATTAGGCGCTGTTGACTGCATCATTGATATCTTCGGGACTGTCATAGGACTAGAGATTCTGGGAATCGAAAAAGTCTGCGTCTCTCCTGTAAATACAGGAAGCGGCTTCGTAAAAACAGCGCACGGAGTCCTGCCTGTGCCTGCACCTGCCACGGCACAACTTTTAAAGGGCGTTCCTGTTTATTCTGATGGCACAGAATTCGAACTTACGACACCTACCGGTGCAGTGATAATAAAAGAGCTTTCTTCATTTTCCGGAGCCATGCCTGAGATGACGATTGAAAGAATCGGCATTGGAGCAGGCAACAAAGACCTAAAAAACAGGGGAAATGTCCTGAGAATTTTTACAGGTGAAGCTTCTGCAATTCGCACGCTTACCTCGTCTTCTGGAATCATGGTTATAGAAACAAATATTGATGACATGAACCCTCAGATATATGGATATGTAATGGAAAGACTCTTTCAGGCAGGTGCTCTGGATGTCTATCTCACACAGATAATGATGAAAAAGAACAGACCCGGCATAAAACTCACTGCACTATGCAGCAATAAAGATAAAGACGTGCTTATGGATATAATCCTGAGAGAGACTACAACCATTGGCATTAGGTTTTATGAAACTAACAGAAAAGTCTTGCAAAGGGAAATAAAGCGGATAAACACAAAATTAGGCAGGATAAGGGTTAAGGCCTCAAAGCATGCGGATAACACAACACGGATTACGCCTGAATATGAAGACTGCAAAAGACTTGCAAAAAAACTGAAGATCCCTCTTATTGATGTATTAAGAAGCCTTCCGTAGATTGAAGTGATTATGCCAGCAGCATCTCCAGCAGCGCCTTCTGGGCATGCAGTCTGTTTTCAGCCTGATCAAAGACAGCGCTCTTAGTCCCGTCCATAATCTCATCTGTTATCTCTTCTCCTCTATGGGCAGGCAGGCAGTGAAGCACAATAACATCATTCTTAGCGCAGGAAAGAAGGCCTGAATTTATCTGATATCTGTTAAGTTTCTTCTTTTTTCCCTCAGCCTTTTTTTCCTGTCCCATGCTTACCCATACGTCGGTATAAACAACGTCCGCACGTCCGGCTGCTTCTTTTGGCTCCCTGAGTATGATGATCTCGCTGCTTGCTGATGCCCTTGCCTTCTCAAGAACATCAGGGTCAGGCTCGTATCCTTCAGGACACGCGATAGTAAGGTCCATCTGCATCCTTGAAGCCGCCTCTATCAGGGAATTAGCCACGTTATTGCCGTCTCCGATGTATGCAACGCGGACGCCTTTAAGGCTTTTCTTTTTCTCGAGTATGGTCATTAAGTCTGCCAGTGCCTGACATGGATGATGAAGATCAGTAAGCCCGTTTATTACAGGGATAGAGGAATGCGAGGCATACTCTGTAAGAACATCATGCCCGTAAGTTCTTATTACCAACCCATTCAGGTATCTGGAAAGGGTCTTTGCAGTATCAGATATGGTCTCTCCCCTTCCAAGCTGAATCTCATTTGTGGTCAGATAGACAGGATGGGCGCCCAGCTGATAAATACCTACTTCAAATGAGACCCTTGTCCTTGTGGATGCTTTTTCAAAAAGCAGTCCGATGCTTTTGCCAATCAAAGGACATTTATTCGCATCCTTTCCTGACTTCATATCTATCGCTCTATGAAGCAGACCTGTTATCTCTTCTGATGACAAATCCCATAATGTCAGAAAATCCCTTTTCATATCTCCCCTTAAGACAGGCTGCTTAGGACCTCGCCCAGTATGTCAACCATATTGTCTATGTCTTTCTTCTGAACTATCAAAGGCGGCGAGAAACGAAGCACGTTTCCTGACGTGCAATTAATCAAAAGCCCCTTTTCCATGCAGACTTTTACAATGGATGAACAGTCGCGCGTAAGTTCCATGCCCACCAAAAGGCCCATTCCCCTTACATTGATAACAACGCTCGAAAACTCCTCCTGGAGACCTTTCAGTTCATTAACCAGATATTCCCCCATTCTTTTGCACTGGTCAAGAATAAACCCGTCCTCAAGCAGGGTATCTATAGTTGCTATTGCAGCAGCGCATACCAACGGGTTTCCTCCAAATGTGGATGCGTGAGAGCCGTGCACAAAAGCTGACGCAACTTTGTCGGTAGCAAGCATTGCGCCAATCGGCACTCCGCTGCCAAGCCCCTTAGCCAATGTCATTATATCCGGAGTAATATTAAAATGCTCATAAGCAAAAAGCTTTCCTGTGCGTCCCATCCCTGTCTGGACCTCATCAAGAATAAGAAGAATCTTGTGTTTATTGCATATTTCCCGCACTTTTTTAAAGTAATCATGAGATGGAATATTAACTCCCCCTTC
>CAZBSJ010000071.1:0-5371 GCA_964494165.1 uncultured Nitrospiraceae bacterium | reverse complement strand
TTTATAGCCGCCTCATTCGCTTCAGCCCCTGAATTGCAGAAGAACACCTTATCGGCAAAGGAATGCTCAACAAGCATTTTTGCAAGTTTTATCTGCGGCTCAATATAGTAAAGATTAGAAACATGAAGCAGACGCTGGGCCTGTTTCTGGACAGAGACAACCACCTTCGGGTGGCAGTGCCCGAGAATGTTTACCGCTATTCCGCCCACAAAATCGAGATACTCTTTTCCGTCAGCGCCCCATACCTTTATTCCGCGTCCTTTTCTCAAAACGAGCGGAAATCTGTTGTATGTGTTCATCAGATAGCGGCTTGAATCTTCGAAAAGTTTTTTGATTTCCATGAGTGATAATAACGGAAAATCAGATAAAAATCAAACCTGAAAAAACAGAAAGTTTATGGTATACTTTAACCGTGGGCGACATTAAAAGAAACATAATTAAGGGGAGGGAATAAAATGAAGACAGTGAAAACTTGTCTTATTTTTTTGATCTTGCTGAACATGTTTTTCTCGGCAGTTTCCGTTGCTCTTGCTGAGGAGGAGGTATCAACAAGAGGCCGTTTGGTTAAAATTAATAAAGACCAGATGAACATTGTCATAAAGGATTCTGATGACAAACAAATAGAAATATCTTTCGATAACAAAAAACTCTTCTCAAAAATAGAAAAATACAGACTGATGGAAGGCGATATGATCTCAGTCAAATATGTGATTAAAAACAAGAAGAACATCGGCACAAAAATAAGGGCATTAAAGGGTTGTTAGAGAAATTTAAATGCAATCAATACTTATTGTATTGGAGCGTTAATGAACCTGCCAGATATTCTTAGAAAATATCTGCGTATAAAAGATTCAGGACTTCTTTCAATAAAATTAGATGGCGAAAGTCATCTCCTAAAGATATATCTCGAAAATGGCGAAGTTGTTTCCTTAAGCCTCGGCACGTGCAAAAATGAAGACTGCATAAAAAGATTACATACTGTTGTTCCTTTAGATCATTCTTTTTTGAAGGGAGCAAAATCACCAGCAACCGCAAATGTTCCCCTTACCCAGAAAATCATAGAAATCACAGGGACCAACAACGCAGGGTCAAAAGCCGAAGGAATACCGGTGAATCCCGGCGTTACCATTAAACCCCAAACAATTGCAGCAGTTGAAGAAAATGTGATTGAAATAATAGGACCTATAGGCAAAATGATAGTGGATAAGATTTTCTCAAAGCTGTCTTACAGCCGCGGCAATACGATGTCAGCAGAAGATTACTCTTATCTTTTAGAGTTATTAATGAAAGAACTGCCTGCTGAAGAGCAGACTTCATTTATCGAAAAATACAGAAAGGGGTAATTAGAATGAAAAACCTAAAATTAAGAACAAGCTTTACGGTAACCATGCTCATAGTTTACCTTCTTTCACTTCCTGCAATGGTATTTATAACTTACCAAATACTTATGAGAAACGCTGAAAAAGAAAGCATGGAACGGGCAGAGCTTCTGCTGACCTCAATGCAAGGCGTCAGACAATACGTTGGCGGGACAATGCGTCCTATGGTTGGCGATTTACTCCCTGACCAAAAGCCTGTAGAGCTTACATCAGGATTTTTTATTATCAGAGAGATATCAGATATCATCAAAGAAACAACAAAAGATTATTCTTTTAAGTTCGCCACGCTGAGTCCCCTAAATCCTATAAATAAGGCTGACAGCTTTGAAAGAGAAAAGATTAATGAGTTCCGTGGCGGGCAATTATCCAAAGAGTGGAAAGGCTTTATAAAGACATCAGAAGGCAGTTCATATGCCATCATGCGCCCCATCAAAGTAAACTCCGCTGAGTGCCTGCTTTGCCATGGAGATCCTGAAATAGCCCCTGATGATCAAAAGACTGCCTACGGCGTCAATAACGGATATAACTGGAAGGATGGTGAGATCGTAGGCGCAACGACCGTATATGTTCCTGCTAATGTCCCGATTCAGAATGCAAAGAGGGCATTGATCATCTTTTCTGTAATCTACAGCGTTTTTTTCTTTCTGGTCATAATGATTATTGACAGATTGATTATAACGAACATAATAAAGCCAATAGAAAAAATGGTGGCAACAGCCGATGAGATAAGCCGCGGCAAAATGGATAGGGAATTCGAGGTTAAAGCAAACAATGAAATCAGGACGCTTGCAAATGCATTTACTAGAATGAAGCTGAGCCTCCAGAAAGCCATGGATATTCTGCAGAAATAATAATGCGGCTGTCAGGGAATAAAGGAGAAACCGAATGAGTAAAGGCAAGGTGCTGATTATAGATGACAGTCCCACCGTAAGAAAACTGGCCGAGGTTGTTCTTA
Source organism: uncultured Nitrospiraceae bacterium (assembly GCA_964494165.1). Lineage (GTDB taxonomy): Bacteria > Nitrospirota > Thermodesulfovibrionia > Thermodesulfovibrionales > UBA1546 > CAZBSJ01. The sequence goes on along the minus strand of CAZBSJ010000071.1, from coordinate 3,037 downwards.
CAGAAGCCGGTTATGAGGTCTTCGGCGCAGAAGACGGAGAAGAAGGCCTCAAGATAGCAGAGGAGGTATTGCCTTCCATAATACTGGTTGACTTTATAATGCCGAAGATTAACGGGTATCAGTTTTGCAAGATGGCGCGGAGCAATCAGCTTCTTAAAGATGTCCCGGTAATACTTATCACGGCAAAAGGCGAAGACGTCGGGGAAAAGTTTACAGAGCAGTTCGGCGTTGTAGATTATTTTATAAAACCATTTCAGCCGGAGGAATTGGTCGAGAAAGTTAAATCCACGATCAAAGTCCAGGAGCAAGAAACAGCAAGCGCCCCTGCACAGGCATCAGAACAGCCAAAACCTGTAATACAGGCCAGCGACTCTGATATCGGAGAGGTTGTTGATAAGGTTATTCGCAGATATTTCTATCAGGAATTCCCCTCTCTTCTGCAAAAAAGCATCGCTGATATTCTCAAACAGGCAGGTGTCATCAAATCAGGCGGGATCACACTTTTGGGCGACATCTCTGATTTCAGTCTTTTTGATATCTTCCAGCTTATAGATACAGCAAAGGCAACGGGAAAGCTGTCCCTGTATTCTTCTATAATGAGTTCCGAGATTTATTTCGAAAACGGCAGCATTGTGTATGCCTCGACAAGCAAGGAAGGAAAGGCAGTACTCACCGGAGACCTGCTTGCAAAACGGAAAAATATTTCCAAAAAGGTATTCCATCAGGTTTTAAAAAAATCCAAGGAAACCGGGGTGCCTATACTGAGGTCATTCGTTAATGAAGGAATCCTCTCCGAAGAAGATATCATGGGAATCCTCAAAGAGCGGATAGAGGATGCTATCTACTCAGCAATGGAACTTGAAGGAGGCAACTTCTTCTTCGAAAAAGTTCCTTTGCCGGAAAACCTTTCAGACATATCAATGCGTATTAACGCCTCCCAGTTAATCCTTGAAGGCGCGCGCAGAGTTGACGAAAAAAGGTTTGCTGCAAAGATGTTCGAGGATAACAATATCATCTTCATCAGACTCATGACAGATGTGGCCATGGAAGAGATAAATCTTGACAGCAACGAGCTGAAGATTTTCTCGCTTGTTGACGGGTCAAAAACCCTCGGGGATATAATAAAGCTTGCCGGCATCGAGGAAACAGAAGCAAAGCGGATTTTCTATACATTAACAAGGGTTGGAATCCTGAAGAAAAAGGAGGTGTAAATGGCAAAGATCCTTATTGCAGAAGACAGCGCCACTGACATTGAGTACATAAAATCTGTTTTGGGTAAAACCGGGCATGAACTTTCTGTTGCCACTGACGGTGAAGAAGCTGAAAAAAAGATAAGAAGCGAAGCATTTGACCTGCTGATCCTTGACGTTGTAATGCCCAAAAAGAACGGTTTTCAGGTCTGCAGAGATATAAAGAAAGATGAAAAACTAAAGCATATACCCGTTATCATGTTAACTTCAAAAAATCAGGCGAGCGACAAGCTCTGGGCGGAAAAACAGGGGGCTGAAGAGTATCTCACAAAACCCTGCGAACCAATCGATCTTTTACTTGCCGTGAAAAAGCATCTGAACCGATGAGTGAGACGGAAGAGGTTCAGGTATACGAAGAGGCGACTTACTGGGTTTTTCGGGTAGGCGAAAAAGACTTTCTCCTTCCAATCGAACTGGTAAAAGAGGTAGCTGATATATCCACCATTTTCCCCGTTCCTCTCGCACCGGAATACGTTTATGGAGTGATTCCCCTTCGCGGAAAAATAATCCCGGCGATTGACCTGTCAAAGATATTCAAAACCGGGAATCCCAATTATAAGACCGCCCGGCTGATTGTTGTTGATGCCGAAGTCGAACTGGCAAGAGAGATAATAAATGAAAGCATAGGTTTTCTTTCTGAAACCCTTCCTTATCTCATGAGATGCAGCACTGACATTGAATCCGAGGACATAATACAGGTAAAAAAATTTTTCCAGAATTTCCGGATAAAGGACATGACTCATGGCAGATTTTGATAAATCAGGGCTGATCGATTACTTCCTGTCCGAAGCTGAGGACCATATAAATACCCTAAGCAGGGGAATTGCCAACCTCGAAGCTGCTTCCGACAATTCTGCCGTTATCGAGGAACTCTTCAGGGCGGCCCATACCCTTAAAGGAGCCGCAGCTCTGGTAAAACTCACTGTCACAAGCAATATAGCCCACAAAATGGAGGACATCCTCGAAGAACTAAAAGACAAGAAAAGAACGATAAGTAAAGATATAACAGAAGTCCTGCTTTATATGCTTGATGCTATTAAAGGTCTGATTAATGACGTTTCCCAGCGGAGGACAGAGAACAAAGAAATTGAGCAGGAAGTCTTGCGAAAGGCAGATGAACTGCTGAGCAAAAAAGAAACAGCCGCCGTGCCTGCAGAGCCCGCTGAACCTTTGACAGATGTATTGCCTGAAAAGCGGGAAATAGGAAGAAGAAAGGAAGACTTTGAATTCTTCTCAGGCAACTTTGTAAAGGTCGATGTGCGCAAGGTTGATGATATGCTGAACCTCATAGGAGAAATAACCATAAAGAAGAATTATCTTCTTCAGAGGGCCAAAGGAACCGGAGAAATCTCTGATGAAATATTTTTTGCGGGGAGAAGGCTTCTTAAAGAAATAGACACCTTTGCCGAAAGATATGCCTATTCTGTTCCAGGCAGCGTAAAATATACCGACCCCCTCCTCACAGAGTTTGGCGAACTCGAATTCGACAAATACGATGAATTGAATCTCTTCTCAAGAAAACTCCAAGAGATAACAAATGACATTACCGAGGCGCTGAAAGAACTCTCAGACTTTTTCGGCTCTTTCACCGATGACATAAAGGTCATGGACAGCATGATACGCGCGCTGCGCTCTGACGTTTCTGAGAGCAGGATGATAGAGATAGGCCGTTTATTCCAGCGTTTTGTGAGGCCTGTAAAAGATATGGTAAAACAGCATGACAAAAACGTAGACCTCCTTATCTCAGGCGGTGATACAAAAATTGATAAAGTAATATTCGAAAGGCT
>CAZBSJ010000070.1:3075-7844 GCA_964494165.1 uncultured Nitrospiraceae bacterium | reverse complement strand
ATCGCACTCGTAACAGGAGCAAACAAAGGCCTCGGATTTGAGACAAGCCGTCAGCTTGCAAAAAAAGGGATAAAGGTCATCATGGGCTCGCGCAATATGGCAAAAGGCAAGGCAGCAGTAAAAACACTTCTTACAGAAGGGCTGGATGTTGAATTCATACATTTAGACGTAACAAAATCAGAACTTATAAAAAAGGCCGCCATGTCCATAAAAAAGAAATACGGCAAACTCGATATTCTTGTAAATAATGCAGGCATGGCGCATAAGGAAGAGCCCCTGTTTGCAAACAGCACGGAAAAGGTATCTCCTAAAGCGCTCCGGGCGACTTTTGACGTAAACTTTTTCGGCCTTGTTGAGCTTACCCAGACATTGCTGCCACTTATTAAGAAGAGCGATGAAGGCCGCATCGTTAATGTAGCAAGCATACTCGGCTCTCTCAACATACAGAGCAGTGATGGAGAGATGTCGCAGATAAAGCCATTTGCATATGATGCATCAAAGACAGCTGTTAATGCATTTACCATACATCTTGCGCATGCTCTTAAAGACACTCCGATAAAGGTTAACTCAGCTCATCCCGGCTGGGTAAAGACAGATATGGGAGGAGAACAGGCGCCGATGAGTGTTGAGGATGGAGCAAAGACTGCCGTAAAACTCGCTACGCTCGGCGCAGACGGTCCCACAGGCAAATTCTTCCATCTTGAAGAAGAAATGCCCTGGTAAGGAAAACAGACGGAAACATTAAATCCTTTTTCGTTTTAGTTTAAGCTGAAATTATTAATATGAACGCCCTTAAGAAAAATATCTTCCTTACAGGTGCTCCCTCCTCCGGTAAAACTACTGTGATTAAAAAAGTCATATCAGGGCTCGGAATACAGGCCAATGGCTTTTATACCGAAGAGGAGAGGATAGACAATAAAAGGGTTGGCTTCATGATGAGGACACTCGACGGCAAAAAAGCCTACATAGCGCATCAGGATATAAAATCTCAATTCCATATAAGACGTTACGGCGTAAGCATCGAGAACATAGAAACAATAGCAGTGCCTTCAATAGCGCCCAGAAACAAAGACATCATCATACTGGATGAGATTGGAAAAATGGAATGTTTTTCCGAATTATTTAAAAGCACTGCGATGAATGCGCTTGACTCACCCAATATCGTAGTCGGCACTATTACCTTTGGCGGCGATGATTTTATTCTGGGGATAAAAAACAGGGCGGACATAGAGATACTCGAGGTTACGCCTGACAACCGGGACATGCTCCCGGAGATAATCTTAAAAAAGATATCAGAACTGCTGCAACAGAAGACGTAGAATTTTTCTTTACTCAGAAAAACAGGCCAATCATTGCAACGAAATCCGACAGGCTGGTTTTCCCAAAATCCTATCTTACTTCCATTACCTCAACATCAAAATTAAGTGTCTTGCCTGCAAGCGGATGGTTGAAGTTCATGACAACCACATCATTTTTCACTTCCATGACTTTCACAGGCACCTGTTGTCCATCCTTTGTCTGTGCATAGAGTACCATTCCGGCCTGTGGTTTTATGTCAGAAGGCAGCTGGTCTTTAGGCACATTCTGTATTGCGTTGGGATCTTCCTTCCCGTAACCATCTTCAGGACTTACCTTAAAGGATTTTTTTTCGCCAACCCGCATTCCCATAACTGCTTTCTCAAAGCCGGGAATCATCTGGCGGCTGCCTGCCTTAAACTCAAGAGGGTCGCGTCCGGTCGAACTGTCAACAACCTTACCTTCTACCTTAAGGGTATAATTTACCTTAACTGTTTTGCCTTCAGAGACCATTGGGGCACCTCCTTTTTTTGGTTTTTCTGCTGACTGGGACGAACCTGATAAAAACAAAATGACAGCGAAAAGCATGACCAGTACAGCAAAAAGTTTTAATTTTTTTAATGTCATTTTAAGTCTCCTTAACTCAATCAATGAAAAATAACAAAGCCATGGAGCAGAATGTTACTTTAAGTTGCCGACCATTATAAACTATTAGAGACTTGAAGGCAAATACAAAGCGCAATAGTTTTATCTGAAAACTACTTTATCTTTTCCTTCCACTCCCTTGCCTTATCTAAAATAGCCTGCTCATCGCCGGCAACAAGGTTTCCGTCATTTATGACAAGCCTGCCATTTACGAATACCATTTCGACATCCGAGGCCCGTGCAGAATATACGATATGCGAATAGATGTCATACAAAGGCGTAAGGTGCGGTTTATTTAGGTTCATGATAACAATGTCTGCTGCCTTTCCCTTTTCAAGACTGCCTGTTATATTTCCGAGCCCCAGGACCTCTGCACCCCATCTTGTTGCCATTAAAAGCGCTGTTTTTGCATCAAGCACAGTAGGATCACCTGACATTGCCTTATGAACTTTTGCGGCAGTAGACATCTCGCTCAAAATATTCAGGTCATTGTTGCTTGCAGCGCCGTCAGTCCCAAAAGAAACCTTCACGCCTGCCTTAAGCATCTGCGGCACAGGAGCAATGCCGGAGCTAAGCTTAAGGTTGCTTTCTATGCAGTGAGAAACTCCTACTTTATTCTGTGCGAGCAATTCTATCTCTTTTCCGTCAAGCCATACACAGTGGACTGCGACAACATTCTCATTCATAATTCCGAGGTCCTTGAGATGTTCCACAGGACTCAGCCCGTATTTGTTCTTTATCTCATCAACCTCCCATTTTGTCTCAGCAAGGTGGATGTGAATCTGCGCAATATATTTATCAGAAAGTTTTTTTACTTTTCTTAGAGTCTCTGGACTGCACGCATATGCTGAATGAGGCGCAATACAGGGAATAATTAATCCGTCATCTTTCCATTTCTCAATAAAAAGCTCTGCCTTTGCCAGATACTCATCTGCTCCTTTGCCTGCGATTGTTGGGAAATCAACGATGCCTGCGCCGAGGACTGCCCTCATCCCAAGCTTTTTGGCAGCCTTCCCTGCCTCATCTTCAAAAAAATACATGTCATTGTATGTCGTGATCCCGGCCTTGAGCATTTCGAGGCATGCAAGTTCAGTTGCATCAAAAACAAAGTCAGGACTCAGCCACTTGCCCTCAGCAGGCCATATGTATCCCTCAAGCCACTCTTTCAATGGAAGGTCGTCAGCCATGCCCCGGAAATAGACCATTGCTGCATGCGTGTGGGTATTAACAAGACCGGGGATAACTGCCCTGTTCCTGCCGCTGATTATATTTTGAGAGGAATATTTTTTTGATATGTCATCAAAACTGCCGGTATCAGCAATCTTATTTCCCTGAACCGCAACAGCCCCGTTCCTAATAACGGTCTGTTCTTTGTCCATTGTAAGCAGATAGTCTGCCCCTATTATGTAATCAGCCTTTTGCAAAGTATTCTCCAAATTATTCATTCTAAACATAAAAAAGCTGGTCTTTTGTGCTTTCTTTAGTATGCTTTGACAGAACCCGTGATATTCTTCTTGCAAGCTCGTACACATTTCTTCTTGAAGCTATGATAATGCCATAATGGGTTATTCTTTTAGAAATCAATTCAGCATATAACTGTTCATAGTGAATACGATTGTGCGTCAGGAAAATACAACCTTTTTTGATAGCATGATCGATCTGATGCTGGTCGGACGACCCGAGCATTTTCTCGTCTTGAGTGGTCAGAATTCTGAACCCTTTTGCTTCAAGAAGCGGTTTTATGAGGATATCGACATCCTCATCGCAGTAAACAGAGATCATCTCAATGAGGGATGAACTTTATCTTCAGGAATCAGATTCTTTTCGATATATTTATTTATCTCTTTCTGGTGGTCGCTGTAATAGCTAAGAGCTTCAAACACTTGGGCGAGTCTCAGGTGGGGCATATGAATTACAATCTCTTCAGGTGAGAGTCCAAGCCGCCAATTTTCAACAATTGCCCTTACAGGAGTGCGGGTTCCCTTGATTACAGGCTCTCCCCCGAGGATCTTCTTATCGCTCACAATATACTTATACTCTGTTGTCGTCGCCATAGGAAATTATAGTCTATGCATGAAGCCCATGTAAAGTCACTGTCACTTCTGCAAAGAACTGACTTGGAAGAAGACTTTAGTAATTGTAAGCGCTTCCCCCTAATGAAATAATGGATTCTCTAATACTTCCTTATTACCAAATGGCCGAGACCATGGCTTTGCCTTGGAGGAAGCAGTTTTTCCATAATAACTCTGTAAATCTGATTGTCGTTGGGAATTAAAGGTCTAAATTTTTGAATTTTTTTAGATCCCCCAATTCTGCCCTGTAGTGCATCCATTATATCCTTTAACCGATTGTCAACATCGTGAGACAAAATCCCAGGATTGTTAAGATATAACGTTACATTTAATTCGAGTTTGTCATTTTTCGTATATGAAATTCCTGACTCTTCAAATTTCTTCATGACAACGTCATATATCAATTTCCGCCATTTTAATCTTGGTGACACATATTCAGGAAGTCTTACCTTAGTGGATAATCGTCGCTTACTCATATCTTTTTGACTTAGTCCAGAAAAATTATTGGCTCTTTTTATTTAACTACTTCCTTGTCTCTATCCTCGGGAAAAGGTGTTCTCCCTTCGCGGCTTTTATCTCATAATCAGGCTTCCATTCCCAGTCAAAAATCTTTGAGGCATTCGTTTTATCCAGAATGCTCTTCAGAGCCTCTTCCTGCAAAGACCTGAGGCCTAACTGCTTCCATATCTTCCCTGCCGTCTCAGGCATAAAAGGATAAACAAGCAATGACGTAATCCTCAGCGAGTTCCATATATT
>CAZBSJ010000070.1:0-2975 GCA_964494165.1 uncultured Nitrospiraceae bacterium | reverse complement strand
CCCCATGAAAGCCTGTGTTTAGGCCTTGATATGCAGAGGTCTCCGAGGGCATTGTTATTCAAAAAACCGAGGACTTCATTCCTGCGCGTCTCAGGCAGGATATAGAACTGGTTCTCCTCTATGTACTTTATGAGCCTGTCCTGGTATTTCGACATGAGGAAGAAATAATTTTCCTCATTAATCTGCTCAACAGGCCTGCCGCAGTCAGGGCACTTTCCTTCAACAATCTCTTTTTCTGTCCAGAACCTTTCATCAGGCGTGCAATACCATCCCGAGTATGAGCGCTTCTCTATCTCGCCTTTGTCCCATAACATCTGCATGAGACCCTGAACAGTCTTGATGTGTTCCTTATCCGTGGTTCGTATAAAAGCATCATTTGATATATTAAGTTTATTCCACAGCTGTTTGAAGTTCTCAACCATCAGGTCGGCATGTTCTTTTGAAGTCCTTCCTTTTTCCTGTGCAGCCTTTTCTATCTTCTGGCCATGCTCGTCAGTGCCTGTGAGGAAAAAGACCTCATTCCCCATCAGCCTGTTATAACGCGACAGTATGTCAGCGGCAATAGTTGTGTATGCATGCCCTATGTGTGGCACATCGTTTACATAATAGATCGGTGTTGTTACATAGAATCTTTTCATACGAAATGTTCAGAGATTATTGCTTTTTGTTGTCTGTCTGCTGCTTTTGTTTCTGAAACTTTCTCCATCGACGCTTCTTACGCTTCTTGTGGCCGGGTGTCTCTTCAGGCTTTCTATCTTTCGGGGCTTCTGTCTTTGGAGGTTCTGCGCCTCTGCCTGATGGCTGAGGGGTTTTGACCTCCGGTCTTGGCCGTTCTTCAATAACTTCTTTTTTGGCAGGCTCCTCGACTGATACTAAACTTTCTTCCTGAGGAACAACCGCCTTTCCAGCAGATTCCTCATCAGGGCACTCATAGCCAAGACAACACATAAGCCTTCCGCAGACGCCGGAGAGCTTGCTCATATTCAGGACCAGCTCCTGCTGTTTTGCCATTTTTATAGATATCGGCTCAAATGAAGTAAGGAATGTCTTGCAGCATAATTCCCTGCCGCATATTCCCAGGCCTCCTATTATCTTGGCCTCATCCCTTACCCCAATCTGCCTCATCTCTATCCTTGTCTTGAACTTTGCCGCAAGGTCTTTAACTATCTCCCTGAAATCTATCCTGCCGTCAGCAGTGAAATAAAATATTATCCTTCTCCTGTCAAGGGTAGTCTCGGTAAGTATCAGCTTCATAGAAAGGCCCCTTGCCATAATCCTTTCGAGACAGAACTGGCCGGCTTCTTTTTCAAAGTCCTCGTTTTCCTGCTTTTTCTTGAAATCTTCCTCTGTTGCCTTTCTCAGCACTTTTTTCAATTCCTTTGCAGGATTCTCAAGAGAACGCCTTTCATTAATCACTCTCCCGAGGCTCAGACCGAGTTCTGACTCTACAACCACAAAATCTCCCTTTTTATAATCAGCGCTGTTGCCGTTTATCTCAAAATCATAGACCTTCCCGCATTTCTTGAATCTTATCCCTATCACATCAGGCATTTATATTCCTCTCTTTTCCATAAGCAAATCATTTACTCTAACCAGAGACGCGTCCTTTAAACTTGCTCAAAACCGACCCTGTATAGTTCCAGGTTATCGGCTTATTCAGATTAAAATTAAGATATCCTTTCAGAAAGGACAGTTTAATATAGCATTCTATTATATCCTTTAATTCTACTGTTTTGCTCATAGCGGATATTTTTTTCTTCATATCGGCATTTATTAACATGTCTTCGTTCTCTGTTATCTTTGACACAGCCAGATCCCTCAATATAATCGCAGACATGTTGAACCATTTTTCCATGTCTTCCTTTTCGCCCCATTCCTCCTTGACAATATCATTCACAATTTTATCGAACAACGAAAGAAACCATTCCCTGTCCTCTATTAAGTCATCCGCTATCGCAAGCCCGGGCCTGCCCATGCAGAGCCGTGCGACAGATGATATTTCTTCAGCAGATTTTTTGTCTCCGATAACCGCCCTAATGACATCTTCGCATCCGGCTGTAGACAGAGGCAAAAAGCTTACGCGGGAACATCTCGACCTTATCGTAACCGGAAGCATGTCTGGTTTTGAAGAGACCAGGATTATGAGGCTATGCTGAGGCGGCTCTTCAAGAGTCTTAAGAAAGGCATTGGCTGCAGACTGGTTCATCTTATCAGCCTCGTCTACTATCACTATCTTTCTTTTGCCCTCGTAAGGCGCAAATGAGAGCATCTCTTCAATATCCCTTATCTCTTTTACTTTAATCTCTCCCTTCTCAGGAGCTACCATCAGAAAGTCAGGATGTATATGTTCATTTATCTTTATGCAGGATTGGCATTTATCACAGCAGTCAGTATCTGATAACGGAGCAATGCAGTTTAAAGCCTTTGCGAGATTTAATGCAGTAAACTTCTTTCCTATCCCTGATTCTCCGGCAAAGAGATAAGAGGACGGAACCCTCCCCTGCCTTATCGTGCCCAGAAGGATATTAACAGCCTTATTTTGTCCAATAATGTCTTTGAAAGCCATGTCAGTTACTTTCTGAGGTATTGGAGATTATAACGCTATATTAAACTGATTGACAAGAAAAGATGATATTTCTATTTGGAAAGCAAAAGTACATTTTTCAGACAGCCTAAATCCTGGATGTTCCTAAATTAACCCGGGGAATACAGATAATGGCAGGCAGGCATGAATAAAAATATTTACCAGCAACACCTTAATTTTAATTTATAAAGCAAAACAAATGCATAATTTTATATCCGAATTTATCTTATGCAAACAAGACGAACTTAAATATCTTGTTGCTTTGTAAAGATTTTGAGGCAGGAATGCCTGCCATTATTATAGTTTTAACTGCATTTCCCAGGTTAATGCGAAAATCAGACATTAAAAAAGACCCCAAAGGCTGATACGATTAATGCTTGCTCGCATTGAG
>CAZBSJ010000069.1:5811-7860 GCA_964494165.1 uncultured Nitrospiraceae bacterium | reverse complement strand
ATTGAAATTTTCTCCCTCCTTATATAGCAACTCTCGCTTTATTACCTTATATTTAGTTTTTGTATTCCCGCTTATAATTGTCTTTCCGAAAAAAGCAACGATGCCCTCTTCTATCTCAAAAATAATATCCATTTCCTGTTCATGCAATGCCTGCTTAATAGTCACCTTTGTCCCGGCAAAACCATGCTTTCCGTACAAATCAATAATCTTGTATCTTGCATCTGATATATCTACTTCATTGTAAGGATCCCCTTGTTTAAGTTTAATAGTTTTTCTTATTTCTTCATCAGAAACTTGTTTTGATCCGCTCACTGTAATATTACCGATTGTAGTTTTCGTTCCTTCCGTGACGGTAATATCAATGTAAGCCTTAAGATCTTTGATTTCCACATGGAAGTCATCTATATCTACAACAAGATATCCTAAGGCATAGTAAAATTCTCTTAATAAATCCTTATCATTGTCTATAAGATCTGGATTATAGCCTGAACCTTCTTTCAGCGAGATAATCTCTTTGAGATTCTTCGCAGGAATTGTTATGCCGTTAAAATTTATAGAATTAACAATAACCTTATCACCTTCATATACATAGTAAACTATGGTGGTTACGTCTTCACCTGCAACCTTTACGGGTGCAATCTGCGCATAAGGATACCCCATTGAGTAATATACCGATGTTATCCTTGACACTGATTCATCAATAAGATCATCGCTAAGCTCGCCCACATCAAAAAATGGAACCTCTTTGTAAAGGACTTTGGAGCTGATAGAACTATTACCCTCAAATTTGACCTCAAGTTTAATCCCTGATTCAAAAACAAAACTCAGGGTACCATCATGAAAAGAGTATGGACCAATTAGCGGATTAAGGTAATTATTTTTTTTGTAATAAGCCTTTATACGATTAAAGTCCTCCTTCAATTTGAACTGGTCAAAAATATCACCTTCTGTTAATTTCATTAAATTTCTTGCTTCTTCAGGGCCATCAACATTAACGCTTGTTATTATCTCAGGCTGTCCTTCTTTTATATCAAGCATAAGATTTATTTTGTGTGGTTTTTTTGTATTTTCAATAAGAACAGAAATTTCAGCATTCGGATATCCTCTTTCAGTTAGCGCTTGCTTTAGCAAATTAACAGCTTGATCAATCAAATCATACCGCATAATCTGCTCTTCCTTGAACAAAAAATGGTTTTTTATAACCTTTTTGCTTAGGGTACCAGTGCCGTTAACTGAAATATTTTTTATAACATCCCGTTCTCTGATTTTTATCCTTACAAGTGCTGCATCTTCGTCATCTGTTTCTACAATGATATCCTCGAATATGCCTTTGAGGAAAACCAATTCGATTCCTTTACGAAGATCAATTGCATTCAGAGGCTCGCCAATCTTTATATCTAAAAGCTCAATTATTTCATCTTTTGAAGTGGAGTATAAACCCTCGACATCAATTTCCCTAACAGGCACATTTGATAGTTCTGTGACCGCAAATACAGGTGGAGTTAAAATTACTATAAACAATATACAAATTAAATAAAAAAAATATTTTTTTCCGATGCCTTTTAAAAGTCTCATGTTAAATTTCATTTAAATTCAAACCTGAACTTGATATCTCCGCCCATACCGCCTTTTTCATCCCGCTCGCCAACCAAAGCAACGTTTTTTCCGAGAATGTATTCAAGTTTAATAATCTGTTCCTCTGTTGAACCGACCGAAGACGTATATGTAACAAAAAGACTTTCTCCAAGAAGCCTTTTTGATACAGTAACACGTGGTCCTACAGTGCCTGTTGATGTAGAAACATATGGATCAACCTGAATCCTGTCAAACCCTGTAATATTTCTAAGTCTGTCTTCGAAGACATCCTGAAATTTTCCGGTAAGAAAAGCAGTTGCCTCTCCAGCTCCAATTCCGCCTTCGAAACCTTTCAACTCTTTTCCCATCTGCCCTACTGTAAGAAGGCTTAGGATATCAGTCTCTTCAAGCGGAGGATCTGAAACCAATGAAAGATTAAAATGCTCTATCTGCCCCTCAAGGCTGAGCCTTATA
>CAZBSJ010000069.1:0-5711 GCA_964494165.1 uncultured Nitrospiraceae bacterium | reverse complement strand
CCTTATCAATCACTGTCAATTCACCTCTTGGTCTTTCCTTTGGTCTTGCCTTAAGCAGCCAGCTTTTCCACTCGACCCTCTCCCTGTATCTGGCTCTGTTAATCTTCACTTCACCCGTAATTTCCTGGGCGTCTAATGTGCCTTTATAAACGATATTACCGCCAACATTTACGTTAAAATCCTTTGTCACCGAAGTGGTTATATCATAAAGCCTTGAATCAAGATAAAAACGCCTCACTTTAAATTTTTCAATGTCAACAAAACCAGTAATATCAATATCCCCGCCTCCCAGTTTACCGGTTAATTTTTGAATGACGATTCTGTCTTTTTCGAAAAACAGATTGCCTTCTATTGAACTTATACGCTGATGAATATCAGTAAGCCCGAACAATGCATTCGTTATATTGAACTTGCCGCTGATAGCCGGATTATCCCATTTCCCTGAAATATTTATCTTAAAATCAGCGTCACCTTTTAATGTACTTATCTTTTTTGAAAATCCTTTTAGAGGTGCCAACGCAGACCTCCCCTCAAGCACAATATCGTATCCCCGGCCTACCTCCATATCTCCTTTGACAGAGAAGATAGAATTGCCGCTTCTCATAGAAAAAGATGGAAATGAGATTTTATTACTTAGAAATTTTATCCTTATATCAGATTGATTAGAAAAACTATTGGAAAAAAGAGTTATGTTGACCTGATCCAAAACTAAAGAGCCATTATAATGCTTTTTGTCACCGGACAAAACAGCATTGCCTTTAATATTAACCAGCAGATCTTCCGGCATATCCTTAAGAATTCTTGATAAAATAAAATCGTATCTGCTTGATTGTATATCAACTTCTGCAGACCATGGAAGCTGGTCGCTCAGATAAGCCTTGCCTTTTACGCTGACTTTTTCATTTAAAAGTATCGCATTGAACAGAACATCCTTATTTTTTATTGAAGCTATTATTGACCCGTCACCAATGTGACTCCCTTGAAACGTGCCTCCATAAAACTTTATATCAAGATTAATCGATGGGTCTTCAAATGTGCCTGAGCCAACTGCCTTAACAATCACATAAGAATCCTCCGGAAAACTTTTTAATCCAAAGTCTTTAGTAAAAAACTTGTCTGAAGATGCCTTGAAATCAAATCTATTTTTGCCTGATATCTTTCCCTCTGCCTTTAGAACAGACTTATCACTTTTCAATAAGGCATTTTTCACGATAAAATCCTTAAAATTATAGTTAAAATCCATGGACAGCTTGTCTGCCTTATGTCCGTATGTATCGATCTCATTAAAAGTTGCTGAACCGGCAAACTCCGGAGTCTTTCCCATTATTTTAAAGTCAGAATCAAGCTTTCCTTTAATAGGCATTTTTTTGTAAAAGACAGTTATCAGTTTCTCAATATCCGATCCTCGCAGAGAAACTGCGAGGTTATAAGAAGGATTTTCAAGTTCAAAAAGCTCTTTTGCCTTATCGAATCCTATATTTCCGCTTACAGAATGTTGTTCATCCGCCGACTTAAGAAAGAGATTTTTTACTTCAAGAAGATTCTTTTTGTATGATATTTCTCCATTTATGTTATCAACCGGATAATTATCTAAAAGCGCATTGTTTATTTTTACAGCACCGTTTATTACAGGGTCATCTGGTTTGCCTGTTATCATACCTTCAAAATGTCCTATGCCTTTTACTCTATTAAAATAAGGAAGCGTAAGGTCAGTTATTTCATCTGTTTTTAGCCTGAATCTGATATTGATTAAGGGAGCTTCTGTATCAACAAAGCCCTCTGCCTCTATTTTTGATTTCTCGCTGGAGAGCATTAAATCAGACAGAAATACTCTGTCATCTTTAAGTTTATATTTTCCGGTTATATTTCTAATCCTTCCCAGGACATCTTTCCCTGCTTTGCCGCTGACATATTCAAATCTACCTGACGGATTAAACTTATCACCTGAAGTATAAAAATCTCCCCTTACCTTACCTTCCGGTATCTTCGGCTGCCACCCGATAAGTTTTAAAACAGAAGGACTGTCAACATTATCAAATTTTACTTCAACAGAATACTGGTCTACACTCGGAATGCTTAAAGACGCCTCTGCGTCAGCTTGGCCGTTATAAAGCTTAGCCTTTCCGTCCCTGAAACTCAATAAACCATCTGCATAAATTGCCTTGCATTTTAGATCATCAATATCAATGCCGAAGAGATTTCCTTTTCTTAATCTGACATCAGCATTGCCAGAGATCTCAGATAAATTGCCGCTAATCTTGCCGTCAAGGTCAACATGTCCTTCAATCTTTTCCGTCACCTTTAAAATCTCCATTAAAGACTGCAGATAAAAATCACCGTTAAGTCTAAGGTCAAATGAAGGGGTTCCATTTTCGAATCTGATATCACCTTTGGCATAGATCTTTCCTTCGCCAGATTTTTTAAGTTTAAATGCTTCTTTAATAGAATCAAACAATAAATTCAGGTCTGTTTTAAGGGTTCCCTTGCCATCAGGTGAATAAAAACCCGAGGCCTGAACTTCAGAACCGTAAACTCCAAGCGTGATGTTTTTTATCTCTATCCCCTCTTTTTTAAGAAACAATAATGTATTTATTTCTAATCTTAATTCAGGATAATCAGGAATGCTTGCATACAGTTCTTTAATGCGTGCCTTTATCCTTGGAGTGTATCCAAGCATAATCTCGCCGTCAAAACCGCTGCCTGTAATAACAAAACCTTTTTCCGAGTCATAAAACGCAAACCCTCCATTACGAATCTCAATGCTGTTTACTTCAACTTTGACTCCACCCCCGCCCTCTTTATTAAGATATTCTTTTATTCTTTCTTTTATTTCATTAACTTTTTCCTTATCAGCCGATATTTCAGGCTCTCTTATCAGAATACGTTTTAGTATCAATTCTTTTCTGAATATTCCCGAGAGACTTATATAAGCCTTTGCCCTTTGTACAGTAAGGACACTGTTTCCGGTATCGTCATAAACCTTAAGACCTTTTGCCTCGACAAATAACGGAAAAATATTAAAATATATTTTTTGGGCAATGACCTTATGTCCTGTCATGCCTTCAAGTTCAGGGAGAATGATCTTTTTCAGGGCATTCGAGATGTATGGCCCGCGGGAAATAAACATGATTGCCCCGATAAGAAACAAGGCAACAATGACATAAACGATGCGTTTTATTCTTTTAGAGTTTCCCATAGGGTTCCCATTAATTCCATGGTGTTAAGCGTAGTATTTTTATTATTTTTGCGTTGAATATAAAAAATATCATGAGCTATGCCAGCTTCGGTATTTATCTTTGCTGATACTATATTTAAACCTTTTTCATAAAATAATTTTGAAACATCATATAAAAGCCCCAGTCTGTCTTCAGAATAAAACTCGATGATAGTGTTTTCTTCTGATGTTTCATTATCCAGTTCGATAAAAGCCTCAAACCTGGTAGTCACCTCTTTTTTCTTATTTGTTATATTGATCGGCTTATCTTCAAGCACGACTCCCCTTAATCCGTTCCTGATAAAATCGTCCATGCCGTCCCACCAGATTTCTTTCCAGTTGGAAATCTGAATCTTATCAATAACAAGCCCGTTTCTTCCAGTATATAACTTTGCCCTTAAAATATTAAGCCACTTCGAGGACAGAAAGCCTACAATCTTCGAAAATAAACCGGCACAGTCCCAGGCACCAATAGTCAATTCTGTGGTACCGTCAGGCTTTTCATCTATTGAGACAGCAAAATCTTTGTCTTTTACTATCTTTGCAAGCTTAAAATCTTCGGATATTTTTTCCGCGGGTGTTGACAAGAGATATCTTTCCGGCATCTCCCGCAGGAAGATATCCATGCTGTCTTTGTCTGTTCCGCCATATGCTGATAACACGGTATCTATATAAGCATCAGGGTTTTCTCTTACCCCTCTCAGATATTTTGAAGTTTTCTCATAAAGGTCCTTCAGCAGATATGCCTTCCACTCAGTCCAGAACATTGGATTAACAGCTGCCATATCTGCATATGTCATCAGATATAATGACTTCAAGTTTTCCTCATCTCCAACCGCATCTGCGAACTGTGCGATAACTTCCGGGTCATCTGTCTCACGTTTTAAAGAAACACCGGACATCAAAGTATGGTTTTTCACAAGAAATTCTATCCTCTGCCTTTGTTCAGGATTAAGGCTCAGCCTGTCAATAATATTTTTAAGTCTCATGTACCCTTCCTTTTCGTGATACTTACCGGCAGCCTTCCCAATATCATGGAATAACAAGGATATAAAGAGACTTTCTTTTTCTTTTACCTGAGCCATTACCTCTGAAAGGTGTTCGAGTCTCTTATATTTTGTGGCATTAAGTTGTTCAAGATGTTTTACAGCAAGCAATGTATGTTCGTCTACCGTATATCTGTGATATGGTTCATATACCACAAGTGATTTCAGGGCTCCGAATTCAGGAATATAGCGGCCAAGCACTCCGGTATCATGCATCTCTCTCAAAGTTTCATATACCCTCCTGCTCCTGAATATTTCGAGGAAAAAAATTGCAGCTTTCTGTGAATTCCTGAGCCTTTTATTTATGTTAAGAAGACTGCGTCTCAGATCATCTTTAAGTAAATAGCTGAAATTTTTCCCGGTCTTTGCGTATGCATAGAACGCCTCAATCACCCATTCGTGTTTTCTCTCCGGCTTATTATTTGCCATATGGATAATGACATTTTTGTATATACTAAAATTATCGGTTATCTTCTTTTTTCTGAAGTTATATTTCTTTTCTGCCTCACCCAGCCACTGTCTGCTGCAAATACCCACAATAGCGGATGTTACGTCTTTAACAACATTTGCCTTGAGATATAAATATCTCATAAACCTTTCAGACCCCTTGAATTTCTTTGAATCATGAAATCCGAGTCTTTCTGCTACATGCTCATGTGCATCGAATGACAGGGTATCATTTCTTCTTTTGCTCATCAGGTGCAGGCAAAACCTGACCTTTAATAAAAAATCGTATGCATTAAGCAGTCTTTTTTGGTCATGAGATGATATTAACTGAGAAAGATCTTCTATCCCCTTAATCTTAAAAGCAATTCTTGCCAGCCAGAGCATGGTATGGATATCCCTGAGCCCGCCCTGACCTTCCTTTACGTTAGGCTCAAGAAGAAAAACAGACTCGCCATAATCACTGTGCCTTTTCTCCATCTCTTTCAGTTTTGTCTTTATAAAATTTTTCTGTTTTCTGTATGCAAGCTCTGAATAGACATTTTCAATAAAATGATTGTAGAGATCCGTATCACCTGCAATAAATCTTGCCTCAAGCAAAGAGGTATGAGTTCTCAAATCCTTTTTAGCCTCAACAATGCATTCATCAGGCGTTCTGTAGCAATGACCTACCGCAAGACCAGTGTCCCAAAGCTTGTAAAGTATAGATTCAACCTTTTTGGAATCTGCCTTATTTTCAGCAAAAAACATTATGTCAATGTCTGAGTATGGAGCAAGTTCTGCCCTTCCGTAGCCGCCGATGGCAATTAGTGTAATTGGCTCCCGAGATTCTATGGAATTGAAAAGTTTGATTAGATAATCATCTATTTTTTGAGTATAAAATGCAGACAATTGCCTGCCGTTAAAATTGTCAAAAACCGCCTCTACTTCCCTCAAAAACTCCATTAATTATGATACTACACAATATACATTGGATGCATAAACGCAGACTTGCTTCGATAAACAAC
>CAZBSJ010000068.1:0-7948 GCA_964494165.1 uncultured Nitrospiraceae bacterium | reverse complement strand
TAAGTGAGAAAATGCAGATGTTGTGAAAAAATTTATTTTTCGATACCTTAGTGTACCTCAAACTGATAGTTACCACGCATATTTTTTATTCTTACTGCGATTCAAGATAACTCAATAAATCATCGAGTTAAAGAAATTTTGGAGCAATATCTGCATTTTTAGGTTAAAGCTCATTCATGCTGACTGCCGCAATAAGCCTCTTCAATCACCTCAATCATGTGAAACACAGGCATCCGCTTAACTGCCTTGCCTAAATGCATCATGCAGCCTGGACAGGAGGTAACGATTGCGCTTGCTCCGGTTTTTATGAAATTCTCCGAATGATTTTTGAGCAGCTTTTTAGAAAGTTCCTTATTCGAATTCGAAAAACTAAACACACCCCCAAAGCCGCAGCACCCGCTTTCTTCTTTTTCAATTACTGCGGTGCCTAGCTTCTTAAGCAATTCGCGCGGTTCATTCTTCACGCCTAATCCGTAAAGAAGGTGGCACGGATCATGATAAGTGACTGTTGCGGGATGCTGGGACAAAAGTGAGAGCTGTTTCAGCTCCAGCTTGTCGATGAGAAAACTTGATACATCCATCGCATTTGGTATGCCTGACCCGATAATCTTCGGATACTGATTTTTTAATGCAAGAATGCATGTAGGGCATAAGCTAAGCACTGCCTCTACCTTCAGCTTTCCGAATATTCGCATATTTTTATTTGCAAGCTCGGTTGCCTCATGTTCAAGCCCCAGAGACCTGAGAGGCGCTCCGCAGCATACCTCGCCTATAGGTACTATAACCTCATAGCCGGCCTTAAGCAGTACATTAACCAGAGATATCCCAAGATGCGGGTATAAGTAATTAATGCTGCACCCTGTAAAAATCGCCACACGCCCCTTTTTTTTGTGAACTTTATAGACCATATGAGGCATATCCTTAAAAGGAGCATCAGGAAGCCTCAGGTTAGAAGGGACCATCCCTTTCCTTGAAAGATACGGAGTTATTATCTTTTGAAAGAACTGAACTGTCTTGAATGAAAGGTCAGGGTTTTTTACAAAAATCTTTGCGAGAAGGCGTAACAGACGCCTTTTTTTGTCGCTTTTTTTGAGTATATTCCTGCCCTTATAGATGCTCTCAATTATGTCAACATTGCTCGGGCAGAGATTCGAACATGCCTCGCATAAGAGGCAGCTGAATATCTTGTCATTTAATGCCGGTGTCGGCTCTAGCTCATTTCTAAGGACAGACCGCAACAGCATGAGCCTGCCCCTTGCACTCATTGCCTCGGATTTATCTTCATCATATGTGGGACAGTAAGCCTTACAACTTCCGCACCTTACGCATTTATCGAGGTCTTTAAGATTTGGTGAGCCCTTCATTCATCCTTCCGCTCCTGAACCCTTCAAGGTCTATGGAGACAAACTTGTATCCTGTGGATTTTATTTTTTCAGTAATCGTCTTTCTTAAGTCAGGGTCAAGCATTTTCCTGAAATCTTCTTCCTTAAGCTCAATCCTCGCTGTATCCCTGTGATGTCTTACCCTGAATTCTTTAAAGCCTAAAGCAGTAAGAAATGACTCGGAATCCTCTACCTGCTTTAGTGCGCTAAGCGTTATCTTTTCTCCATAGGGAAATCTTGATGCAAGACATGGAGAAGCAGGTCTGTCCCATGACGCAAGGCCCAGTTCCCTGGAAAGTTCCCTGATGTCGCTTTTCCTCAGCCCTGCCTCAATCAGGGGGCTTCTAACCCCATATTTCAGGGCTGCCTTTCTGCCGGGCCTCCAGTCATCCATATCATCGAGATTGCTCCCGTCAAGTATGAAATCATAACCTTCCTTCTCCGCAATAGTTTTTATTTTGGCAAAAAGTTCCTCTTTGCAGAAGAAACATCTTTCAGGAGGATTATTCGCGAATGATTCATTCCCAAGCTCATCTGTCTCTATAATTACGTGTTCTACGCCTGTGTCCTTTGCAGTCTTTTTTGAAAACATCAGGTCTGCCTTTGGCATGGTCTCAGATGACGCAGTAACAGCCAGCGCCCTTATTCCTGCAATCTTCATTGCCTTAAGCAGAAGCGTGCTGTCAACGCCTCCTGAATAGGCAAGGATTGCATTGTCCGTCTCCTTAAGGATCTTTATCAGTTTTTCTAAATTAGGATTAAGCATCTTTATTTAACATTGGCTGTCGTCAAAAAATTCATCAGGACAGAAGCAAGAGCAATGCTCGAATTAGTAATTACAGAGAGGTTATCTCATAGTTTTCCTGGTGCAGGGTTGTGCTCTCTTTTATTATTACTTTTATGCCGTATTTATTTTCTATCTCTTCAACGCCAAGTCTTTCTTCGTCTGACAGGAGCTCTGCAACTGAAGGATTTGCCGTAACAATCACCTTTTCACTGCCCTGAGAGGCAAGCTTGGTTATTTTTCTGAATATCTCATAGCACAGGGTCTGGGGTGATTTAACAAATCCCTTGCCTTCGCAATAAGGGCACGGCTCACAGAGTATCCTGCCTATGCTTTCGCGGATACGCTTTCTTGTCATCTGTATCAGGCCGAGTTCTGATATATTGAAGATAGTATTCTTTGCCCTGTCCCGTCTCATCGCGTCATTGAAAGCGGTAAACAACTTCTCCCTGTTCTCTAATTCTTCCATGTCAATAAAATCAATAATTATTATCCCGCCGAGATTCCTGAGCCTTATCTGATATGCGATCTCTTTTACTGCTTCGAGATTGGTCTTCAGGATAGTATCCTCAAGGTCCTCTTTCCCTACGAATTTGCCTGTATTCACATCTATTACAGTCATTGCCTCAATCTGGTCGATTACAATATAGCCTCCTGACTTCAGCCAGACTTTTCTGCCTAAGGCTTTTGATATTTCCAGTTCTATCCCGAATGCATCGAATACAGGCTCTCGGCCTTCATAAAGTACGATTTTGTCTCTGAGTTTCGGGAAATATGTCTTAACAAATTCCTTAATCCTTTCATGCTCTTCCGGAGAGTCTATCACAAGCCTTTCGACATTCCTGGTGAGCATGTCTCTTACGCTTCTGAAAACAAGGTCAAGGTCGCTGTAAAGAAGAGCCGGGGCTGTTGCCTTTTCCCTTTTTCTCTGGATATTCTCCCAGAGCAGAAGGAGGAACTCCAGATCGTTCTTAAGATCTTCTTCACTGCATCCCTCGCTTGCAGTCCTGATTATAAAACCAAAGCCTTTTGGCTTTATGCTTTCTATTATTGATTTTAAGCGCAGCCTTTCTTCTTCGTCCGATATTCTGCGTGATATGCCTATATGCTCCACATTGGGCATTAATACCAGATAACGGCCCGGAATTGTGATATATGAAGTAACGCGGGCTCCCTTGCTCCCGATAGGGTCTTTAGAGACATGCACGAGAATATCCTGCCCCGGCTGTATGAGCTCTTCTATTGAAAGATCCGGCCTGCCCCTTTTCGTCAGAAACTCAAGGGAACTTTCCTCTTCCTCAGCCAGAAAAGGCGCGTATCCTTCCATCTCAGCCCTGATGTCTGCAACGTACAAAAATGCCGCCCTTTCCAGCCCGATATCAATAAAGGCCGACTGCATTCCAGGGAGTATCTTTATTACCTTGCCTTTGTAAATATTGCCTACTAAGCTTGCGTCTTTTTTTCTTTCCACATAGAATTCGACCATCTGGCCGTCTTCAAGCAGAGCGACCCGCATCTCTTCCCGTTCGGCATTAATCAGTATTTCGCTGACCATGTCATGCTCCGTTCCAAAGGCATTACCCAGCCGCTTTTCCAGCCGTACATGGCAAGCCTCGTTATTTCAAGCTCTGTATGAGACACATTGAATATCCCGGACAGAAGCTCATTTGTTTTTACTTTCTTGTCTTTTGTATCTGCTAATATTAATCTTACTTTATTTTTGTCCAGAATTTCCGCTTTTTCTATCATTCCTGTTTTCCCCTCGATATCTGTCTGCTTTATAAATCTTTCTGCAGGCGCTGAATCAGGACATATTATTTCATACTCATATCTTGATATAAAACTGCTGAGTGAAGGTTCTTTATCTGAGATAGCTCCTGCAAAGCTAAGGCTTAAGCCTTCAGGCAATGTTGAATTCATTTTCCGGATGAAACTATCAAAGTCAAAAGAAGGCTGGACCTCCATGTCAAAGTATTCCCTCATGCCTGAAACGCCAACGCTCAGCGCAGGCCCGAATGACACTCTTGGCAAAGGATTAAACCCCTGCGAATATATTAAAGGTATCTCAGCCCTTCTCAATGCACGAAGGATTGCGAGGTTTAATTCCAGATGGGAGAGATATCTTAGCTGTCCCTTTTTTGAGTATTCAGCCCGTATCCTGATCTTTGATTCCTGGGGCATAGGGTTTGGTGAAGACATTTTGTCTTCATCCGAATCCTTTATCACACATTGTGCATCCTGCGGCACTTCATCGCACTTTAATCCGCAGGCATGGCATGTCTTTCTGCAGTCAGTTGTTATCTCTGCTGATACTGCCCTTTGATATTCTTTATAGAGGAATTCTTTTCTAATGCCTGTATCAATGATATCCCACGGCAAAGCATCATCCTTTGAATATGTCTTTTCCGCATATGCCTGAGCATCCGTGCCTGTCTCGTCCATCGCCTTAGTCCATTTCTTAAAATCAAAGGCATCTCCCCATGCATCAAGCACGCATCCCAGAGACCATGCCTTTTCTATTAATAAGGAAAGCCTTTCATCTCCTCTTGCAAAAACAGCCTCAAGAAGGCTCATCTCCTCATTCTGCCATTTGAATTCGAACCTCTTCTTCCTGAAAATCTCCCTTAGATATCTCAGCTTCTTTTTGATTCTTTCGATATTTTCCTGTCCATGCCACTGAAACGGCGTATGGGGCTTTGGGACAAAAGGCGAGACCCCAATGTTTATATTCACATATCTTCTCGTGTGGGACTTTGCAATCTTTAGCGCCTTTATTACCATCTCTTGAATTGCTTCCACATCCTCGTCTGTTTCTGTCGGGAGGCCTATCATGAAATAGAGCTTCAGATTCTGCCAGCCCTCCTCAAAAAGAGCCTCTAGGCTTCTTTCATAATCCTCTTCTGTAAAATCCTTGTTTATCACATTTCTCAGTCTTCCGGTTGCTGCCTCAGGCGCAATGGTAAAGCCGGTCTTTTTAACGCTCTTTATCTCCTGAAGCACTTGCTGATTCACTGCAGCGACTCTCAGGGACGGGAGTGAAAGGGATATTCTCTGTGCTGAGAAACGGCGGTTGCACTCCTTAATCAGAGGCAAAAGACATGAATAATCTCCTGCACTAAGGGATGTAAAGGATAATTCCTCGTATCCCGTGCTCTTGAGAGAATTCTCGGCAATCTTAAGGACATTCTCAGGGCTTCTTTCCCTCAGAGGCCTGTATATCATTCCTGCCTGGCAGAACCTGCATCCCATAGTGCATCCCCTGGAAACTTCTATATTTACTCTATCGTGAATGATTGGTGTGTATGGGACAATTGGAGCCTCAGGATACGGAGATAAATCCAATGAGTTTATAAACCGCCTTTTAACCCCCCCCATCCCCCCCTTAATAAGGGGGGGGCAAGAGGGGGGTAAAACATACGGCACATACATTCCTTCTATATGGGAAAGTTCCTTAAGCAGAGATGCTCTTTTGCCGTCACCCTGTTTCTTCCAGTTTCTATAAACATCAACAATCTCTTTTACGGCCTCCTCAGCATCGCCAATCAAAAATGCATCCATGAATCTCGACATAGGCAATGGGTTAACAGTGCATGGCCCGCCTGCTATTATCAACGGCCAGTCTCCTTCCATCCTGTCTTCGCTTTTAACAGGAATCCCACCAAGAGAAAGCATATTCAATACCGTTGTGTATGAAAGCTCATACTGAAGGCTGAACCCGACGATATCAAATTCTTTTAGCGGTCTTTCATTCTCAAGAGATGAAAGAAGGATGCCCTTATTCTTCATCTCTTTTTCTAAATCAAGCCATGGATGGAAAACCCTTTCAGCAGATGCGTATGGAAGGTCATTGATTATCTTATAGAGAATCCTGAGGCCAAGGTGGGACATGCCGATGTCGTAGATGTCAGGAAATGCAAGCGCAGCCCGCACTTCGCCGTCTTTTTTAACAGCGTTTATCTCATTGTTTATGTACCTGCTCGGCTTTTGAAAGAGTGATAAATTCACATGTTAGGATAACATAAATGGGAGGGAGGACACGAACTATGTATGGTTTTCTATTCTCTCATATACATGTTTTCTATGGATAATGACAAGAATTAAAATTTCACTTCCTGCAATCCTGAAAACAATCCTGTAATCTCCAACCCGAAGCTTCCAATAGCCTTTCAATGTTTTTCTGAGGGGTTCACCATATAGATGCGGCTCTGTCATTAGACGCGATTCAATAGCTGTCTTAATCCGGGCTTTCATCTTAGCATCAATTAAAGGAAGGTCTACAGTCTTTACATCAGGGTGATATATGATCTCAAAAGGCAAACCTACCAGACCTCTTCGTGTTTCAAGACTTTTTTCCTGTTAAAGGTTTTCTCGCGTTTCTCAGCAAAGGCTGCAAGTGCAATATCTTCTTCTATCTCCAATGCCTCTTTAACAAGGTCCCGGACTTTTAACGACAAGGATACCTTGTCTTTTTTTGCGAGATGCTCGACAGCCGAGTAAAGCGGCTTTTCCAGCACAACGTTTATCCTTGGATTTTTTGCAGGCATATCTCCTCCTTTATCTACGTTATTTAAGTGTAGCACTTGTGCCACACCGTAGTCAACTGGACGCTGTAAAGACATTTGTGTTTGACAGACATTTTGAATGGCATGTGGATTAAAAAAATACAAAACAGCTATTCAACTTTTGTCATAAAGACTATCAAGCGGACTCTGAGGAGCATTAGACATATCGCGGATGACGTGGGTATATATCATAGTCGTCTCAACATGCTTATGTCCGAGCAAACTCTGCACTTCTCTTATGTTTACACCGGATTGAAGCAGGTGGGTTGCAAAACTGTGGCGGAGTGTATGAACAGAAGCATGTTTTGGTATTCCAGCCTTATTCAATGCATTCTTAACAGCACCCTGTATCGTTGTTCCGCTAATGTGGTATCGCCTAATCTTTCCACTGCGGGGGTCGACCGACAACTTTGAAGATGGGAAAACATACTGCCATGCCCACATCTTGCCCGCATTAGGGTACTTGCGACCGAGCGCATCAGGCATAAAAACTTCGCCATGTCCACTTTTCAGATCATTATCATGCAGAGTCTTAACTTCTTTAAGATGTTCTTTTAGCCGTTCTTTAACAGCAGCAGGAAGAACTGTAGAACGGTCTTTGTCTCCTTTACCGCTTCGGACTGTAATAGTGTTTGCATCAAAGTCTATATCTTTGATTCTTAGCCGTGCTAGTTCCATGAGGCGCAGTCCTGAACCGTATAACAGTTCTGCAACCATTAGATTTTTTCCTGTCATATGAGAAAAAAGCTTCCTTATTTCATTCACTGAGAACACAGACGGCAATTTTTGTCCGCGTTTTGCCCTGACAGAGTTGGATAGATCACCCGTTTCTTTTCCGAGCACATTTCTAAAAAGAAACAGGATTGCATTAAATGCCTGATTCTGCGTTGAGGCAGACACTCTTTGTTTAAGAGCAAGATGACTTATAAAGTTTTTGAAATCCGCTGCCGAAACATCAGCAATGGCTTTCTTTTTCAGAGTGTTCGTCACATAGGCGAGAAATCTTTCAATCCATTGAAGGTAGGTGCGTTCAGTACTGTAAGAATAATGTCTAAGCCTTATCAGGCGTCTGGCCTCTTTTACTATGCTTGGGATATCATCAGCCGGAGACCCGTCGTATCTCTGTGCGCCGGATATGCCGAGATAATGGAAAAAATAGAGCTTAATCGCATCTTCGGCCTGACGCGGCTGCCATTCAAGTACCTGCTTATCTGTCCGTA
>CAZBSJ010000067.1:6156-7964 GCA_964494165.1 uncultured Nitrospiraceae bacterium | reverse complement strand
GGTCCACTGTAGTGCTGTGTACAATTTTAAATTTATCTCCGTCTTCACCTCTAATACGGTCTGCTGTTGTGCTGTATACTGTTGCCCCATACTGACTCGTCTTGGCGATAGTAATTGCAGAGAAAAGCAGAACAGTAAGCGTGCCAAGCAGAAGTCCCAAAATAATTGCCTTTTTGCTCATAAGTTACCTCCTGTAAATTTTTTTACTGAAATGGATTTGCCACGAAATTAAAGGAATGAAAATACAATTTGATTTATCACCTCCCCCTATAACTAAAACTTTTGGCCTGTATTTTTATTTATTGTTTGGCCGAATAAGATGTAGCAAATTATATGCCAATGCTAATTATTGCATATTGCAATTCAATAGCCCACTAATAACACTTGCTTGTCAATGATTTAATTAAATGCGAAATAAGACATGGAGCTTATCTATCAATAGACCCATAAGCACAAACTCATGCGCAAAGCTAAAAACCACTCATCCATGTGCGTTTATACGCAATCAGCAGATTTAATCTGGAGGGATACGAACTGTTTGCAGGAATATTTAAAGATAAGCCTTATGCAGTCACGCGCTTCTTTTTTAGTATCTCCTGAACCCTTAATATGAATGCCGGCACATCTAACGGTTTTGATATAAATTCCAGCCCCTCTTCAAAGATGCTTCTTACTGTCACGATGTCATCAGTATAGCCGCTCATAAAAAGAGCCTTTATATCAGGGTTCTGCGATTTTATTGAGTCATAAACCGCCTTTCCGTTTTTCTTTGGCAGTACGATATCAAGTATTAACATGTCTATCCTGTCTTTGTTCTTTTCGTATTTTTTTATTGCGTCTTCGCCGTCCTCAGCAAGTATCACCCTGTAGCCCTTCTGCCTGAGAAATACGTCAAGGAACTTTCTTGTAGTCTCCTCATCTTCGGCAACCAGAATGGTCTCCCCGCTTCCGAATATCTGCGATTCAGACGGAACTTCCTTATGCTCATCAAACAATGAGTCCTTAACCGCAGGGAAATATATTTTAAACGTAGTCCCCTTATTAACCTCACTGGCAACATCGATAAAACCGTTATGCTGGTTCACAATGCTGTAAATAATAGAAAGTCCAAGTCCGGTGCCTCTGCCCTGCGCTTTTGTTGTGTAGAATGGCTCAAATATATGGCTTAGATGATCTGCACTGATGCCTGTGCCTGTATCGCTTACAGAAAGCACCATGTAGCTGCCCGGAGGAATAGTAGCGAATCTTCCTATGTGCTGCTCATAAAAGGTTATATGGCTTGTTTGTATGTTCAGTTCTCCGCCTGACAACATGGCATCCTTTGCATTTGAACACAGGTTAATGACCACCTGTTCTATCTGATGTTCATCAGCAAAAACAAATGCTTCATCTTCAGACAAGGATATCTTTAATTCTACATCCTCTGAAATCAGCGTCTTTAATATCTCGGATATATTCGCAATGATCTCATTCAGTCGTGCCGGCTTAGGTGTTACTATCTGTTTTCTGCCAAAGGCGAGGAGGTTTGATGTAAGATTTTTCCCGAGCTTAGACGCGATCATTATCTGTTCAACATAGTCTGCCGACTCCTTATCCCTTGCCTTGAGTTTTTTGTGAAGCAAAAAGGTAAAGCCGTTTATAGCTGACAGGAGGTTGTTAAAGTCATGCGCAACCCCGCCGGCAAAATGCCCGAGTGATTCCATTTTTTGAGCCTGGAATAACTGAGCCTCAAGCCTTTTCTGGGCAGATTGGTATCTCCTTAGTCCCATTGAAAATAAAGCAATCGCACCGGTGCCCAAAAGCCAGAG
>CAZBSJ010000067.1:2997-6056 GCA_964494165.1 uncultured Nitrospiraceae bacterium | reverse complement strand
TGCCCCGCCTTCTTCAAAAGCTAACAGCGCCTTTCTTTCCCAGTCATCCGGCTCGTTTTCAGGATTATAGGGGTGAAGGCTTACTGTTCTGTTTATTGATGCTAAAGGGGATTGCTGTTTCAAAAGGTCATACGCCTGCCTAGTCATCTGAAAGGGATTGACCAAGGTCAGCATTACCCCTCCTGTTGTTTCGAGGTCCCTGTCCGTCGTAATTATATAAGGGTTGGGCTGATTATGCTCGGTAATCCTTGTATATACGCCTCCCTGCATGGTGTTCCATCTTCTGTATGCCAGATTATGCTGGAAAATAGTCCTTGCCTCAATGCGAGCCCTTTCGATTGTTTCTTCATTGTTCTGATACAGGTTCCAGCTTACGGATAAAATAATCAGGACAGACCATAGCGCAAGAAAGACCATATGATTTTCTGAATGTTTTTTCCCGAAAATCTTCTGGAAGGCCATTGATTATTATAACAAGTCTGTTATAAAAAGATATATTTCCAATGCATGCTAATTTTACAGGAAAGCCGGCAACTTTCTATGTTATTATTTTCACAAATGGATCTGCTGCATTTTTACAGAACACCTGCGCTTTCCCTTACTAGAAAGGACTCTCTCCTTTCTGCTGTATCAACATATGCAAAGGATATAGAGACAGAATACTGCTTTAATATAGAGACAACCGCACAACTGACCAATGAGGAATTGAAAATCCTGAGATGGCTTCTTGCAGAGACCTTCGAGCAGGACAATTTTTCTTCAGCAAGTTTTCTTAATCTTCAGCCAGAATCCAGCCCTGTAGTCGAGGTCGGGCCGAGAATGAATTTTACAACCGCTTGGTCAGCAAATGCCGTCTCAGTATGCCATGCATGCGGCCTGAAAAAAATCATAAGAATAGAACGGTCGCGAAGATATAAGTTATTGCTAAGGGGTCAGGTGTCAGGAAGCCAGGTGGAAGAAAAAGTGAAGGTGCTCGAACCCTTCAATACTCGAACCCTTGAATCCTTTCTTTCATTGGTTCACGACAGAATGACAGAATGCCCATATCCTGAACCACTTAAAACTTTTGAGACAGGCATAAGACCAGAACCTGTGCAGATAATCCCTTTAATAGAAGAGGGGATTCAGGCACTAAAAAATATAAACGTCGCAATGGGCCTCGGACTTGACGAATGGGACCTTGAATACTATTACAATCTGTTTGCAAAAGACCTTAAGCGAAATCCCACAAATGTTGAATGCTTTGACTTGAGCCAGTCAAACAGCGAGCACTCACGCCACTGGTTTTTCAGAGGCAGACTGATAGTTGACGGCAAAGAAATCCCTGAAAACCTCATGCAGATTATTAAAAAACCATTAAAGGCAAATCCGAAGAACAGCGTAATAGCATTCAAAGATAATTCCAGCGCTATAAAGGGATACGGGATAAAGACGTTAATCCCGTCAAACCCAGGAACACATTCAAAATTCAAAGAATCGAATCTGACATATCACATAATCTTTACAGCCGAGACTCATAATTTTCCAAGCGGAGTTGCCCCGTTCCCGGGAGCTGAAACAGGAACAGGCGGAAGGATAAGAGATGTCCAGGCAACCGGCAGAGGGGGGCTGGTAATTGCAGGCACTGCGGCATACTGCGTTGGCAACCTCCGAATACCCGGTTATCCTCTTCCCTGGGAAGATTCATCTTTTGACTATCCGGGCAATCTTGCCTCACCTTTAGACATAGAGATTCAGGCAAGCAATGGCGCATCTGATTACGGGAATAAATTCGGTGAACCTGTAATTCAGGGGTTCACGCGTTCATTCGGCTTAAGATTGTCTGACGGAGAAAGAAGAGAATGGCTGAAGCCAATAATGTTCACCGGCGGCATCGGCCAGATGAACTCCCGCCATACAGAAAAAGATCAACCCGTTAAAGGTATGCTCGTTACAAAGATCGGTGGGCCTGCGTACAGAATCGGCATGGGCGGTGGCGCTGCGTCCAGCATGATTCAGGGTGAAAACATTGCTGAGCTTGATTTCAATGCTGTACAGCGCGGCGATGCTGAGATGGAGCAGAAGCTAAACAGGGTAATCAGGTCGTGCGTTGAGATGGGAGATAAAAATCCTATTGTGAGCATCCATGATCAGGGGGCAGGCGGAAACTGCAATGTTGTTAAAGAGATAATCTATCCGGCAGGAGCAAAAATTGAGATTAGAAAGATACAGGTCGGAGACAACACCCTATCTGTACTTGAGATATGGGGCGCTGAATATCAGGAGCAGAATGCACTGTTGATAAAACCTGAGCATGCTGACATGTTCAAGGAAATGTGCAAAAGAGAAAAAGTGCCGTTCTCATTCATCGGAGAGATTACAGGCGACGGATATATAGTGCTATATGATGAAAATGACGGGAGCACACCTGTAAACCTGGACCTTGCAAAGATACTCGGTGACATGCCTCAGAAGACTTTTAAGCTGGACAGGATCAAACCAAAACTCGAACCTTTGAAGTTGCCTCAGGGCTTAACCGTAAAAGAAGCGCTCGACAGAGTGCTGCGGCTTGTATCCGTAGGTTCAAAGAGATTTCTTACCAATAAAGTTGACCGGAGCGTAACCGGCCTTATCGCAAGACAGCAATGTACCGGCCCGTTACAGCTTACTGTTTCAAATGTTGCTGTAATAGGCCAGAGCCACTTTGGCTTGACAGGCGCTGCGATATCAATAGGCGAACAACCAATAAAGACACTCATCAATCCGGCTTCGATGGCACGGCTCTCAGTCGGCGAGGCATTAACAAATATGATATGGGCAAAGATAAGCGCCCTGGAAGATATAAAATTCTCTGGGAACTGGATGTGGGCTGCAAAACTCCCAGGCGAGGGTGCAAGGCTCTATGATGCAGCAATCGCCTTAAGAGACATCTTAATAGAGCTTGGCATTGCAATCGACGGCGGAAAGGACAGCCTTTCAATGGCGGCTAAAGTCACAGGCAGGGATGGAAAAACTGAGACAGTCAAGTCACCCGGCACTCTCGTAATGTCTGCTTATGCAACATGTCCTGATATAACAAA
>CAZBSJ010000067.1:0-2897 GCA_964494165.1 uncultured Nitrospiraceae bacterium | reverse complement strand
CCTGAAAAAACAGGGAATACCTTACCAGCTAATCGGCAAGACAACTGTCAGCAAGAAGATAAAGATCAAATCAGGCAAGGCATTGGTTTTGAATGAGGATATGAGGTTTCTACGAGACGTTTGGGAAGAAACAAGCCATCAGCTCGAAATGTATCAGGTAAACCCTGAATGCGCTGCTCAGGAGAAAAAGAACATTTATGACAGGCAGGGGCTCTCATACAGACTAGCCTTTCAGCCTAAGGCCACACCAGCTGCTGCATTGAGAAAAAAAATCAAGCCTCAGTTAGCAGTCATACGCGAAGAAGGAAGCAACAGCGACAGAGAGATGACATCCGCGTTCTACCAGGCAGGATTTGATGTCTGGGATGCTACCATGACTGACTTTCTTGAAGGCAAGGTAGATCTCGACAAATTCAGAGGCATGGCATTTGTAGGCGGATTCAGCTATGCAGATGTCCTTGATTCTGCAAAAGGATGGGCAGGTGTAATAAGATTCAATAAAAAAATATTTGACCAGTTCCAAAAATTTTATAACAGGCATGATACATTCAGCCTTGGAGTATGCAATGGTTGCCAGTTAATGGCTTTGCTGGGATGGGTTCCGTGGCAGGGAACTGAGGATAAATACCAGCCACGCTTTATACATAATGTCTCAGGCAGGTTTGAGTCGCGTTTTTCAGCAGTAAAGATACTTCCAAGCCCGTCTATTATGCTCAAGGGCATGGCAGGCTCAAGTCTCGGCATTTGGGTAGCTCACGGCGAAGGAAGGGCATACTTCCCGAAAAAAGATATGCTCGAAAAAATATTAAAACAAAACCTCGCTCCTGTAAGATATATTAATGATAAAGGGCAAATCACCGAGGACTATCCGTTCAATCCCAATGGCTCTTCAAATGGCATTGCAGCGTTATGCACTCCTGACGGAAGGCATCTTGCCATAATGCCTCATCCTGAAAGGACATTCCTCAAATGGCAGTGGGGATATATGCCTGAGAAATGGAA
This sequence comes from uncultured Nitrospiraceae bacterium, assembly GCA_964494165.1. GTDB lineage: Bacteria > Nitrospirota > Thermodesulfovibrionia > Thermodesulfovibrionales > UBA1546 > CAZBSJ01. The sequence goes on along the minus strand of CAZBSJ010000067.1, from coordinate 1,895 downwards.
GAAAGACTTAAAGGCATCTCCATGGATAAAGCTTTTCCAGAATGCAAGGGAATGGTGCGAGAAATCATAGCTGTTATTGCATGTTATTGAATTTTTGATTTAAAATGAGTGGTAGTAGCCAAAGGAGGTAAAATGTCTACAGGTGTAAAGGATAAAAAAGTAAGCGACATGACTGTAAAAGAACTTAAGGCCTTAATTAAGGATACAGTTCTGGAAGTCATTGACCCTGATTATGGGCTTGAATTAAGACCTGAAGTTGAGGAGAGCCTAAGAGAATCAATGAAGCAAAAAGAAAGAGGCGAAGGAGTTTCGTTAGAAGAAGTGAAAAAACGTTTAGGTCTCAAATAAATGTATCGCGTTATAATCCTGCCTAAGGCCCTCGCAGACCTTTCAAGCCTTGATAAAGCAGTAGCCCAAAGAATCTCAGACAAACTCACATGGTTGTCAGAAATAATTAAAAGAACTACTCCAATACCTCTTAAGGGTGAATTTTCCGGATTTTATAAGCTGAAAGCCGGCGATTGGCGCGTCATTTATGAAGTAGACCATAGCGAGAAAACGGTTACTGTTCATAAAGTAGGGCACAGGAGAGAAATTTATAAGTGAAAATATTTGGACTGATTCTCTTATTAATATCAAATTGATCAGCGCTGTAGAAATGTCGAGCCATACGAACCAACTTATTAATTTTCGACCTTTATTATGCCTTATAAAATCCTCGCAGATATTGTTGTAGTTATCCATTTTCTATGGATTGTCTTCCTTATCTTTGGCGCCCTGCTTGGAGTGAGATATAAGGCAATAAAAATATTTCACATATCAGGCCTTATATTTGCCTTAATAATCCAGATATTCGGCTGGTATTGCCCTTTAACCTATATCGAGGTCTGGCTGAGAGCTAAACATGCCCCTTCAATGGCATATGCCGGTTCTTTTATTATCCATTATTTAGAAAAAATTATTTATCTGGAAGCATCGGGGAGCTTAATATTCGCACTGACCGTGTTGATAATCGGCCTTAATCTCTGGATTTATCTAAGAAAGAAAAAAACTAAAACACCAAAATGAATTACGATAATGCAGATGTTGCGAAAAAATTTATTTTTCGATACCTTAATTTACTTTTCACTGAAAAACTTACAAAGCAAATTTCTATCCATACACTCATAACGATAATCCGAATAAATTATCGAGTTAAATAAATTTTGGAGCAATGTCTGCATTAGAAAGGGAAAACAAAACAGATTTTTGTTTTACTTCAGAAAAAGCTCCATCTGCTCGAGCTGCTCGCCGGGGAAACTGATAGGATAGTTATTGTCAAAACATGCACTGCAGTAATTATGCGAATTGGGTACAATGCTTTTTAAACCCTCAAGGCTCAGATAAGACAGAGTATCAGCAGTTATATATTTTTTTATCTCTTCAACCGCATGCGATGAAGCAATAAGTTCCTGCCTTGTCGGGGTGTCAATGCCGTAGAAACAAGGGCCGATCGTCGGAGGAGAGCTTATCCTCACATGCACCTCTTTTGCGCCGCCCCCTTCTCTCAGCATCTTCACAATCTTTTTGCTTGTAGTGCCTCTGACGATTGAATCATCTATTACAACAACCCTTTTGCCCTCAAGCAGTTTTCTCACAGGATTAAGTTTGATCTTGACTCCAAAGTGCCTGATGTTCTGCTTGGGCTCTATGAACGTTCTTCCGATGTAATGGTTTCTTATCAGGCCGAAATCAAACGGTATTTTGCTCTGTTCTGAAAATCCGAGTGCTGCTGGCACGCCTGAATCAGGCACAGGTATTACAAGGTCAGCGTCAATGGCAGACTCAATCGCAAGCTGAGCGCCAAACCTCTTCCTTATTTCATTCACATTCTGGCCGCCGAATATATAACTGTC
>CAZBSJ010000066.1:0-7980 GCA_964494165.1 uncultured Nitrospiraceae bacterium | reverse complement strand
TTAACTTCTATTGCTACGCATTAGAACTTTATCGCTATTGCTGAATGTGGGTTTAAAACATGTTTATGATTATATTGCGAGAGATTCTAAGTTCTATGCAAAAAAAGTTTCTCGAGAAATTGTTGAAAAGTCTGAACAATTAAATTCTTTTCCTGAAGTTGGCAGAATTGTGCCTGAAATTGGTGATCCAAACATAAGGGAATTACTCATCTATTCCTATCGTCTTATTTATGAAATATTTCCCAATAAAATTGAAATACTTGCATTGATTCATGGTAAGCGCAATTTCACACAAGAGTTTTTAAAATAATAAAGACATAAAAAATAGCTTATAAACTAAAAAACATTAGCCATATTCCCTACTTCGCCCCTGCAAAAAGATCTTTCAGCTTGTCCTTAAAACCCTTTGAAATCTCATCTCCGTTGATTTTTGCAAATTCTTCAAGAAGCTCTTTCTGTCTTGCAGTAAGATGTTTCGGCACTTCTATATTTACAATCACAATCTGATCCCCTTTTGCAGAGCTTCCGAGCCTCGGCATGCCTTTGCCTTTAAGATGAAACGGCTTTCCGGACGGCGTGCCTGCAGGTATCTTTAGTTTTGAAACACCGTCAAGAGTAGGGACTTCTATCTCTGCCCCCAGAGCAGCCTGAGGAAAAGATATCGGCACCCTGCAGTATATCTCAAGCCCTTCTCTCTTGAAGAACTCATGTTCTGCTACGCCCAGCACTATATAAAGGTCTCCGGGAGGCCCGCCATGAAATCCGAGCTCGCCTTCTCCGGTCATCCTGAGTTTTAAGCCGTTATCAACACCCGGCGGTATCTTAACGATTATCTCCCTGTATTTCTTGACCTTGCCCTTTCCTTTGCATTTCTTGCAAGGGTCTGTAATAATCTTCCCCTCGCCCTGGCATTTACCGCAGGTCTTTGAAACACTGAAGAACCCCTGCTGAAATCTTACCTGGCCTGTGCCTTTGCAGTTAGAGCATGTTACAGGGCCTTTGCCTGGCGCTGCACCGCTTCCGTTACATTCAGCGCAGTTCTCCCAACGGGGAACTTCTATAATTTTTTCAACGCCAAATGCAGCCTCCATTAAAGTAATTTCTAGGTCGTACCTGAGGTCGCTTCCTTTTGCGGGTCTTGTCCTTCTCTGGCCTGAGAATGTACCGAAGAAATCACCGAATATGTCTTCAAATATATCGCCGAACCCGCCGCCAAAATGATTGAAGCCGGCGCCCACACCCTCTGCAGTGCCGAACCTGTCGTAATTCGCCCTCTTCTCAGCGTCTGACAGGCAAGAATAAGCCTCGTTTATCTCTTTGAACTTGTCTTCAGCCTCTTTATCACCGGGATTTCTGTCAGGATGATATTTGAGGGCAAGCTGTCTGAATGCCTTTTTAAGGTCAGCCTCAGAAGCGTTCCTGTCAACGCCTAATATGTCGTAATAATCCTTCATAATTAGTTGAGAGTTAAGAGTTAAGAGTTAAGAGTTGAGAGTTAAGAGTTCTGAGAGTTAAGAGTTCTGAGAAATACTTAATCTTTCACTTTTAACTTTCAACTTGTAATTTCTAACTTCCTTTCTTATCCTTATCTACGTCCTCGAATTCTGCTTCGACCACTTCTTCCTCAGAAGGCTTTGGGCCAGATTCTCCTGCGCCAGCTGCTGCACCCGGGCCGGCGCCTGCGCCAGCCTGCCCAGAACTTGCTGCCTTATAAACATGCTCTGCAAGCTTATGAGAGACCTTCATGAGATTCTCGAGCGAAGATTTTATCTCAGCGGCATCAGTGCCTGTGTCTTTAGCCCTCCTGCATTTTTCAAGGGCGTCGTTGATCTCGCTCTTTTCTGCCTCATTCAGTTTGTCGCCGTAATCCTTCAGGGATTTTTCAACGCTGTATATCATAGTGTCAGCCTCATTCTTTGCCTCAATAAGCTGTTTCTTCTTTTTGTCCTCATCTGAATGAGACTCCGCATCTCTCATCATCTTTTTTATCTCATCTTCTGAGAGTCCGCTTGAAGCAGTAATCCTTATTGACTGCTCCTTGCCTGTGCCAAGGTCTTTTGCAGATACATGGAGAATGCCGTTTGCGTCTATGTCAAACGTGACCTCAACCTGGGGAACGCCTCTTGGTGCAGGCGGGATTCCTATCAGCTCGAAATTGCCAAGTAGTTTGTTGTCAGAAGCCATCTCTCTTTCACCCTGACATATCTTGATTGTAACAGCAGGCTGATTATCAGAAGCTGTTGAAAACACCTGGCTCTTTTTGGTTGGGATAGTAGTATTTCTCTCGATTATCTTTGTGAATATGCCTCCGAGAGTCTCTATGCCTAAAGACAATGGAGTAACATCAAGGAGCAACACCTCTTTTACGTCTCCCTTAAGAACAGCTCCCTGTATTGCGGCACCTACCGCAACCACTTCATCCGGGTTAACAGTCTTGTTCGGCTCTTTTCCGAAAAAGCCCTGGACTGTCTGCTGTACTTTCGGAGTCCTGGTCTGTCCGCCGACCAGAAGTATTTCATCTATTTTTGAAGAAGAGATATTGGCATCGCTAAGCGCATTCTTGCATGGCCCGATCGTCTTTTCGATAAGGTCTCCTGTCAGCTGTTCGAGCTTTGCCCTTGAAAGTTTCATCAAAAGATGCTTTGGGCCTGTTGCGTCTGCTGTCACAAACGGGAGGTTTATCTCTGTTTCCATTGCTGTCGAGAGCTCGATCTTTGCCCTCTCAGCAGCCTCTTTAAGCCTCTGTAAGGCCATCTTGTCATTTTTCAGATCTATTCCCTGATCTTTCTTGAACTCCTCTACCATCCAGTCGATTACCTTAAGGTCAAAGTCGTCTCCTCCAAGATATGTATCGCCGTTTGTGGACCTTACCTCAATAACGCCCTCTCCTATTTCCAGCACTGATACGTCGAATGTTCCGCCGCCTAAATCATAGACAGCGATTTTTTCCTCTTTTTTCTTGTCCATTCCGTAAGCCAAAGCAGCTGCCGTAGGCTCATTGATTATCCTGAGCACATTAAGGCCTGCGATCTTTCCGGCGTCTTTTGTCGCCTGCCTCTGGCTGTCGTCAAAATATGCAGGTACGGTTACAACAGCGTCTGTAACCTTTTCTCCGAGATAGTCTTCAGCAGCCTCTTTCAGCTTCTGAAGTATCATTGCGGATATCTCAGGCGGGGAATATCTCTTGCCCCTTATCTCTACATGGGCATCTCCGTTTGATGCCTCAACCATCTTGTAAGGAAGCCTTTTCTTTGCATGGTCAACCTCAGGCGAATTGTACTTCCTTCCCATTAATCTCTTGATAGAGAAAATTGTATTTTCAGGGTTTGTGATAGCCTGCCTTTTTGCTATCTGGCCTACAAGCCTTTCCCCTTTTTCTGTGAATGCAACAACAGAAGGCGTTGTTCTCATGCCCTCCTGGTTAGGTATTACAACTGGCTCTCCACCCTGAACAACGGCAACAACAGAGTTAGTTGTGCCAAGGTCTATGCCGATTGCTTTTGCCATTTTTTATCCTCCTATATATAAAGTTCTTTGCTGTTTATTTCTGACTGTCAGAGCCGGATTATTCCTATGCCGGTTTTTTGGAGACCGAAACCAGTGAAGGCCTCAGCACTTTCTCTCTGAGCATATAGCCCTTCCTGAACTCTTCAACAACAGTATTTTCATCAACATCATCCCTTTCGACCTGCGACATCGCATGATGCACAGAAGGGTCAAACGGCTTATCTGCAGCCGGGATGACAGAGACACCGAATTTTTCTATGACCTTCATGAATTCCCTGAGTGTTATCTCCACCCCCTGGATAAGACCGGCTATCAGGCTGTTATCCTGCGCAGAGGGATCGTTCTTTGCGTGCTTCAGCGCCATCTCAAGGCTGTCTATAACAGGAAGAAGGTCATAAAGCAGAGATTCATTTCCGTATTTTAAAAGCTCTTCCTTATCCTTGATAACTCTCTTTTTATAATTCTCAAACTCTGCGTAAAGCCTGAGATACTTCTCTTTCTGCTCCTGCAGCTCTTCACCGCCGGATATATCTTTAGCCAGCTGTTCTAACTGTTCCGTCTCATCCGCAGAGATTTCCTCCTCATCGTCTTCGATAGGTACAGAAATCCCTTCTGATTCCCTGAAATTCATATCATCATTCTTTATTTTTTTCTTCAAGTTAACTATACCCCTGCCTTACTGATTATTTCTCTTCAAGAACCCGGGTTATAAGCTTTGCTGCAAAATCAACCACAGCTATTGCCCTCGGGTAATCCATCCTGGTCGGACCGATAATGCCAACACAGCCGATAGGCCTGTTTCCTTCTTTATATGCGGATGCAACAATGCTGAAGTTCTTCATCTCATTAAGAAAATTCTCAGCGCCTATTATCACCTGCACGCCTTCTGACTCTGAAATCTTATCAAGAAGCTGCACAATCACATTTTTATCCTCGATCGCCTTTGATATCTCCTTGATCCTCTCGACCTCTGCAAAGTCAGGAAGTCCCAGCACCTCTGAAAAACCATAAACAAAAAGATCCTCGGAAGAGAAAGACAAGACCTCCCTGCATATGTTTATTGCGTTTGATACAAGTGTATCAAATATCAGCTTATCTTTGGTCATCTCCCTGATCATCTTTGTGCGTATCTCATTAATGGTCAGACCGCTGAATTCTGAATTAAGGTATGAAGATATCCTGTTGAGGTCACGCTGGGAAAGTTCAGATTCTATGTCCACGATATTGTTCTTTACCATGCCCTCTTCCGTAAAAAGGACCGTAACTATCTGGTTCTTCCTGTGCCTTAAGAAGTTAATCCTGTTGAACCTTGCAGTGCCTGCCTTAGGTGAAAGCGCAATGCTCAGATAATGCGATAGATTGGAAAGCCTCTTTGTGGTCTCTGACAGGAGCAGATCAAGGTTCGTCTTCATGGACTCAAGTTCCCTTGCTATATCAGCGATAAAAGCCCTGTCGTCAAATTTATATTCTGACGGGCAGAGGCCGTCGACATACAGCCTGTACCCTTTATCAGTCGGAATCCTTCCGGCAGACGTATGCGGCTGGATAAGAAAGCCCATCTCCTCAAGCCCTGCCATTATATTCCTTATTGTCGCAGAAGAAAGGCTGAAAGAATACCTGCGGTTAAGATACTCCGAGCCCACAGGATCAGGCCTGTGTATATAACTCTGGACAATCGCACAGAGTATTTTTTTATCCCTTTCATCAAGCATTTTAAGACATCTCCCTGCTTATTAGCACTCTCGACATTAGAGTGCTAATAATTTAACAATTAAACCGCCAAGGTGTCAAGCACGCCAAAAAACCCTTACCATTCAAGCTTTTTCTGCATTAGCTTCTCGTACATCCCCTTAGGGATAAAGGCCTGTTTATGTATCTCGTCGCTGTAATACTTTGTCTTTATCTCAAAGGGACGCTTCATTTCTCTGGCAGAAGGCCCTTTGGAACAGACGGAAAATGTCCACCAGTTTCCGGCATATGTGGCTATCGGCGCGGTGTAGAGGTCAACCGAAGGGAAAACGCTCCTCATGGTCTCCTGCACTTCTATGACTATTTCCTTATGGAAATGTAGCGATTCAGAGAGGGTCACATAAAAGCCGTTTTCAGTAAGGCAATTCTTAATAGAGGCAAAGAACTGCTTGGTAAAAAGGCTGGTTGCAAAACCAACGATATCGGTTGAGTCAACAATAACAGCATCGATGTCAGCATTACGGCCTTTTACGAACTCAGCGCCGTCCATGCACTTTATCTCTACCCTTGGGTTATCGACATCGCATGCCACAGCCGGGAAAAATTTCTTCGAGACATCAATAACATCCCTGTCTATCTCGATGAAATAGACCTTTTCAACGGTCTTATGTTTCAGGACCTCTCTTACAGCACCGCCGTCTCCTCCGCCGATGACAATCACCTTTTTAGGAGCAGGATGCGCGTGAAGCACAACATGCGCAAGCATCTCGTGATAAAAGAACTCATCCCTTTCAGTTATCTGCACAACGCCGTCAAGTATGAGCATCTTTCCGAAGTGAGGATTCTGTATCACCATTATCTCCTGGAATTTGCTCTTTCCCTTATACAGTATATTTTCAACCTCATATGTATATTGTATGGGCGCATACGGATCTTTCTCTGAAAACCTTATCATCTCTCCTCCTTATATTAATATTGTCTTTGGTATCGAAAAACCGTTGAATTCCGATGCATATGAAATAGTGTATGCCCCGCCTGAAAGAATCAGTATTAATTTCCCTGTCTCAGGATCAGGCAGAAGCACATCCTTGTCTATGACATCAAAGCTGTCGCAGCTCGGCCCAGCTATTGTCCATGTCTTTTTGTATCTTGTCTGCCTGGATGTCTCTACCAGATATGTATATCTTATCCCGCCCACGCTCTCCATCAGGCCGTTAAAGACTCCGACGTCAATATGAAGCCAGTTATCATCAGCCCTTTTTGTCCTGCCGATAACAGAGGCCACAAATATCCCTGCATCGCCCACAACCGCCCTGCCCGGTTCTATATATATCTTTACATCATGCGGGAATTTTTCATAGATGAGATTATCCACATTTTTCTCTATCGCATCGACATCAACGACGTTCTTTGTATATTTGATGGGATAGCCTCCTCCAATGTTCAGAAGGCTCAGTTTTATCCCTTTTTTCCCCGCTGCATCCCATAATGCCTTTGCCTTATCAAGCGCTGTGTTCCAGTTATATATATTCGTGCACTGGGAACCGACATGAAATGTTATGCCGACAGGATTAAGTTTCTTTTCCTTTGCATAGGTCAAAAGCTCTAAGGCATCATCCAGTTCTACCCCGAATTTTTTGCTTAAAGGCCATTCGCTCCCCTCATTCGGGACAGAAAGCCTCACATAAACATTGCAGCCGGGAATGAACTTTGCCATCTTGTCTACTTCATCAAATGAATCAAAGGCAAAATAATTCACTCCGTGTGAGGCGGCCATCTTAAGGAACTTGAATGATTTTACCGGATTGCTCGATATGATTCTCTCTGGTTTTACGCCGATGGAGGAAAGAATCTTCAGCTCGCCCTCTGATGCTATCTCAAATCCCATGCCGAGCTTGTTAATAAACTTTACCACCTCAACATCAGGGTTTGCCTTAACAGCATAGAACACCATAGAGTTTCTGATATTCCGGCCTATCAGTTCTGCCTTTTCCCTCATCTTCTCCTTATCCATCAGAAGAAAGGGCGTTTTAATTGCTTTCTTATCAAGGTATTTTAATACCTTGAATAAGGTTGTCTTGGAGACAATCTCAGTATGAAATTTTTCTACCTTAAATGTCCTTAGCATTTTTACTCGCAAATATTTTGGATGAAGTTCATTATAAAACATATCATTTGCTTTTACAAAAAAATTCTTTACTACTTTTAAAGACAAAAAATTATTCCAATAACACAGATATTGCTCCAAAATTTATTTAACTCGATAATGTATTGAGATTATCCTGATGAGTTACAAAAGATAGAATCAGTGCACCAAACATCAGTGAGAGGTAAATTAAGGTATCGAAAAATAAATTTTTCCGCAACATCTGTATTATTTAGACAAGTGTATTGCATACCAAACAACATAACCTGATATAATTACTGCATGTTTGTTTATCTCAATACAAAAATCGTTCCCCTGTCAGATGCGACTGTATCGGTTCTCGACCATGGTTTTTTATACGGAGACGGGATATATGAGACGATGCGCGCTTATGACGGAACAGTATTTATGATTGATGAACATATTAAGAGGCTCTTTCGTTCTGCATCGCTCATAAAACTAAAAATCAAAAAAAACAAGAAAGAGATTAAATCAGCAATACAGGAAATCCTTGAGGCGAATTCACTTAAAAACGCATACATAAGGCTTACGGTTTCAAGAGGATACGGGCCTATAGGCCTCGACCCTGCACTTTGCAAAGAGCCGACCTTTGTCGTTATAGCAAATGAATTCAAAGA
>CAZBSJ010000065.1:0-8021 GCA_964494165.1 uncultured Nitrospiraceae bacterium | reverse complement strand
AAAGCTTACAGCTCAGTCTTGTAATTAGGCGCTTCTCTTGTGATGATGACGTCATGGACATGGCTTTCCCTGAGACCCGCATTTGTAATCCTCACAAACTTCGCCCTTGTCCTTAGTTCATTCAATGTCTTGCATCCGCAGTAGCCCATACCTGAACGGAGCCCGCCCATCAGCTGGTGCACGCTCTGAGAGATCGGCCCCTTATAAGGCACACGGCCTTCAACGCCTTCTGGCACAAGTTTCTTGCTCTCGACCCCTGCCTGTGCATACCTGTCCTTAGAGCCCTGTTCCATCGCGCCCAATGAACCCATGCCCCTGTAAACCTTATAGCTCCTGCCCTGATAAAGTATGGACTCACCCGGAGACTCATCAGTCCCTGCAAAAAGACCGCCTATCATTACTGAGTGGGCTCCAGCAGCAAGGGCCTTTGTAATGTCACCGGAATACTTGACGCCGCCGTCAGCAATGATGGGTATCTTGTATTTCTTTGCAACTGAATAGCAGTTCATTATGGCGGTTATCTGAGGCACGCCTGCGCCTGCAACTATTCTTGTAGTGCATATGGAGCCGGGCCCGATGCCGACCTTTATTGCATCAGCGCCTGCCTTAATCAGGTCCAGAGCACCTTCTGGTGTTGCAACATTTCCTGCGATTACATCGACATTAAACTGCTTTTTAACCTTCTTTAAAACATTTATCACTGCCTTTGTGTGGCCGTGCGCAGTGTCTATCGCAATGACATCAGCCCCTGCCTTAACAAGAAGCCCTGCCCTGTGAATGGCATCCTCGCTCACGCCAATGGCAGCGCCTACCCTCAGCCTGCCTATCTTGTCCTTGCAGGCATTGGGATATTTGCGCCTTTTCTCAATGTCCTTTATCGTTATCAGCCCCTTTAATCTAAATTCTTTATCCACTATCGGAAGTTTTTCTATCTTGTATTTATGAAGAATCTCTTTTGCCTTATCAAGATTGGTGCCTACGGATGCTGTTATCAGCTTTTCCTTTGTCATAACCTCGGAGACCCTTCTGTTTAATCTGGTCTCAAATTTCAGATCCCTGTTGGTGAGTATCCCTACAAGTTTTCCTTTTACAGTCACAGGCACGCCTGATATCTTATATTTCTCCATGAGGGTCATTGCCTCTGAAATAGGCTCATCCGGCGATATGGTAACAGGGTCCACTATCATCCCGCTCTCTGACTTCTTTACCCTGTCCACCTCGGATGCCTGTCTTTGAGGGGGCATTGCCCTGTGGATTATGCCCAGGCCGCCTTCGCGCGCAATAGAGATTGCAAGCTCTGATTCGGTGACAGTATCCATGGCTGCGCTTACTAAGGGGATGTTTATATTTATCCTTTTTGAGAGGCTGGTTGATATATCAACGTCTCTGGGGAGTATGTCTGATTTTGCAGGCAAAAGGAGCACATCGTCAAAAGTTAATCCTACGGGTATCTTGTATTCTATCATCGCTCACCCCTGGAAAAAATTATCATACATTGTAGCATTTTGTCCTGAACAAGGCAATCGCATATAAATTTTATTCCCTGATGAAATCCTGCCAGCATATCAGGGGACACCTGAAAAAGCAGTGATGCAACACCTTTCAATATGCCATGCCATTGTGTTTGCAGTTTTTCAATGAAAACTTTATTTCACCTTTAAAGTGATTTAAAAGCATTCCGGTTCGTGACGCATGGCATATTATAATCTGGGTTGCAGTTCACGGGTTTTGAAGGTGTTTCCTGATATGCTTTCAAGTGAACTTTATTTGTCCTCCATCACAGCAAAGAAAAAGGGCAGATATTATGAGTACCTGCCCTTATAAAATCATATAAAAAAACTTAACTGCTAATACTAATTCTTAGCTCAGATGTCTGTTGACCAGCTTGGTCATCTCAAACATTGATACCTGGCTCTTGCCGCCGAATACTGCCCTCAGGTTATCGTCTGCATTGATCATCCTTCTGTTGACGTTGTCCTGGAGCTTGTTCTTCTTGATATACTGCCATATCTTTTTTGTAACCTCTGTCCTTGGGATCGGCTTGCTTCCGACCACCCTTGCCAATGTATCGCTTATATTCATCGGCTTCATGAACTCAGGATTCGGTTTCCTTTTTGCCTTTGGCTTCTTTGCAACTTGCTTCTTAGCAACCTTCTTCTTTACAACTTTTTTTGTTGCCTTCTTGGCTGTCTTTTTCACAGCCTTCTTCTTCGCTGCTTTCTTCTTTGCCATGGTTTACCTCCTTTATATTTTTAGCATCGTCATGATGCTAACAATTTCCCTACGGAAGACTATGAAAATCCTACCAGACTGAAAAAACATTGTCAACAGATTTTTCATGGCTTTTAATAAAAAATTCACTATGAAAATTATCAAATATCACCCTCAGAATCCTGCCAAAGCGCTGCGGGCCATATTAACGATAGGCGAAGGGAATACCCCGATGGCCAGAACAGCAGTAACAGTCACAGCAAAAACAAGAGACAAAGCAGGGGAAGTGCTGAGTTCCACTGTTTGTCCCGGCTCCCGCATGTACATATACATCACAATCCTGAGGTAAAAATAAGCGGATATTGCGCTGAATATAACCGCGACTATAACAACCCAGGTATATCCGGCATTAATCGCAGACATGAAGAGGTAGAACTTGCCCATAAAGCCTGCTGTAGGAGGAATCCCGGTCAGAGAGAACATAAAGACAAGCATAAGCGCCGCTGCCAGAGGATGGGTCTTTGCAAGCCCTTCATAATCTGATATGTTATCTCCCTTAAAACCCTCTGTCCTCAGCATTATTACGACTGCAAATGCCCCTATATTCATAAACGCGTAGATTGCCATATAGTTAAGCACGCTTGCCATCCCGTCGCTCGTGCCGGAAATTATGCCTAAAAGCGCGTATCCTGCATGCGCTATTGAGGAGTAAGCGAGCATTCTTTTTATATTAGTCTGCGAGAGGGCTACAATATTGCCGACAGCCATTGTGAGTATTGCTATCGGGATAAGGATGCTTGCCCATTCTACCCTCATGGAGCCGAATGCCACCAGGAAAACCCTCCCGAGGACTGCAAACCCTGCTGCCTTAGACCCAACTGACATGAATGCGGTTACTGAGGTAGGCGCACCCTCATAAGCATCAGGCGCCCACATATGAAATGGGACGGCAGCGATCTTAAAAGAGAACGCGACTGCAAAGAGGATCATCGAGAGCATAAGCACAGGGCTGTCAGAAATGCCTTTCAATGCGATATAGTCTGCGATTCCCTTAATATCTGTCGTGCCTGTCAAACCGTATATCATTGATGTGCCGTAAAGAAGAAAGGCTGATGCGAATGCGCCGAGGAGCAGGTATTTCATGGCAGCCTCATTTGATTTAACATCATACCTTATAAATCCGGCAAGGACATAAGTGCTTAAGGCCATTAGTTCAAGGCCTAAATAAAGCACTATGATATCTCCGGCAGATGCCATCAGCATCATCCCGAGCGTAGCAAAGAGTATCAATGCGTAATACTCTCCGAAATTTACCTTCTCTATTACAATATATTTAACTGATATCAGGACTGTCAGGATCACATTGAGCATAAAGATGAGCTTGAAGAAAAGGCTGTAGCCGTCTGCTATGAACATGCCGTTAAAGGTAGTGCCTGAAGAGCCTGCAAGGAAATAAGTTACCGCTGCAACAGTTACAATGCTGAGAAAGGCAATGGTTTCTTTTCTCTTAATGACAAGGTCTGCCAGAAGTATAAAGAGCGCAAGACACGTCATTACTATTTCCGGCATTACCGGCCCGAGATCAGGCATAACAAAGGGCATCAAATCCTCCAATTTATTTCAAGATCTTAATTAAGCTTTCCGCAACCTGCAGTTCATCCATCCCGCCTGAGTTGACCCGCTCTAACAAGTGTCTGACGGATTCGTGCATAAAACTAAGTAATGCGTTCGGATAAACACCAATCCAGAATATAAGTATTATCATAGGCAGCAGAGTAATCAGTTCTCTTGCATTTACATCAGCCAGCCCGGCAACCTTCTCACTGGTCTCCATAAAGAAGACCCGCTGATAGAGCCAGAGCATATAGCCTGCGCCGATGATTATGCCGGTAGCTGCAAGTACGCCTGCCAGCTGGTTGCTTGTAAAAGCCCCCAGGATTATCAGGAACTCGCCTATAAACCCGTTAGTGGCAGGAAGGCCTATTGACGCAAGTGTAAACACCATAAATGCAGCCGCATAAACAGGCATGACAGAGGCAACTCCGCCGTAATCAGATATCTTCCTTGTATGCGTCCTGTCATAGATGATTCCGACGCTCAAGAATAGAGCGCCTGTAACAATTCCATGATTTATCATATGTAGTATTCCGCCTTCGACTCCCTGCGCATTCAATGCGAATATCCCCAAAGTAACAAAGCCCATATGGCTGACAGAACTGTATGCGATAAGTCTCTTTAAGTCTGTCTGCGCAAGGCATATGACTGCCCCGTAAATTATGGCTATTACTGAAAGCGTAAGCATTACAGGCGTCATCGCTTTTGAAGCCTCAGGAAATAAAGGCAATGAGAATCTGAGGAATCCGTAAGCGCCCATCTTGATCAGAACAGCCGCAAGTATAACGCTGCCTGCTGTAGGCGCCTCTGTGTGCGCGTCTGGAAGCCATGTATGTACAGGGAACATGGGAACTTTAACAGCAAACGCTGCAAAAAACGCCCAGAAAAGCCAGAACTGAAGCTGGTAAGGATAAGTCTGTTTCATGAGTTCGAGGATGTCGAATGTCTTTCCTGAATAAAAGTAGAGCACGATTATACCGACAAGCATGAGCACGCTTCCGACCAAAGTATAAAGAAAGAACTTTACCGCTGCGTAAATCCTGTTCGGCCCGCCCCAGACCCCGATGAGAAGATACATCGGGATAAGCATCGCCTCCCAGAAAAGATAAAAGAGCATGAAGTCCAGAGAACAGAAAACGCCTATCATTGCGCCTTCCATTATCAGTATGGATATGTAAAATTCCTTAGCCTTTGCCTTAATAGACTCCCATGAGACAAGTACGCAGAGGATGGTTATAAGAGTCGAAAGCAGGATAAACAAAACGCTTATTCCGTCAACGCCCAGATGGTAGTTTACATTCCAGGCAGATATCCATTCGTGTTTCTCAGCAAACTGCATAAGATGTGTGCCTTTGTCAAAATTCTGGAACAACGGAATGGAGACTGCAAAGGTTATTATGCTTATTGCCAGGCTAAACCATTTTATCAGGCCCTCTTTTGACCTGCCGATAACCAGCAGGAACAACGCGCCTGCAATAGGCAGGAATATTAAGGCGCTCAGTATCGGGAATCCAAAAATATTCATTGTCGTCTGTTCCATTTATCTTTACCTCAGCAGAAAAAACGCGATAATGATCAGAATGCCTGTTGCCATTATTGCCGCGTAATGCTGTAAAAGTCCTGTCTGTATCTTTCTCAACTGCTGGCTGAAAGCGCCTATGGCCTTTGGTATCCCGTTCACAACCGCTTCAATAATCCTCGTATCTGTTATGCCGATTAGGATGTTTTTGGATATCCATATCGTCGGCCTTACTATCGTAAAGCTGTAAAGCTCGTCAACATAATATTTATTAAAAAGCAGATTATGCATCCATTTATAGCTCTGCGCAAGCCTTACAGGGATATCAGTCCTCACCAGATAGAATAATGCCGCAAGACCAATGCCTGACAGTCCTGCAACAACCGATATACCCATCACAATCCATTCTTCTGAATGTGTGCCGTGTGCCTCAGGATGCCCGAGCACAGGGTTCATAAACTCGGTGAAATGAGCGCCTCCTCCAAGAAGATGCGGAATGCCGACCCAGCCGGATGCGACTGCGCCGACACAGAGCAGGAGCAGAGGAATCGTCATTGTCTTTGGAGATTCGTGCAGGTGGTGCGCCTGTTCATGGGTCCCGCGGAATTTTCCGTGGAACGTAAGGAATATAAGCCTGAACGAATAAAACGCGGTAAGGAATGCGACTATGGTGCCTATTACCCATACAAACTTGCCTACAGGGCTGCTGCCTGCATAAGCAAGCCAGAGTATTTCGTCCTTGCTGAAAAAGCCTGCAAATCCCGGCACGCCTGCAATGCTTAATGAGGCCAGCAGCATGGTTATGTAAGTTACTGGCATGTATTTTTTGAGACCTCCCATTTTCTGGAGGTTAAGCTCCCCGGACATCGCGTGCATTACACTTCCTGCGCAGAGGAAGAGAAGCGCCTTAAAAAACGCATGGGTGTAAAGATGGAATACGCCTGCTGTATAAGCACCGACGCCGCAGGCAAGGAACATATATCCTAACTGGCTGATAGTCGAATAAGCGATAATCCTTTTTATGTCGTTCTGGACAAGCCCGATGGTTGCGGCAAATAAAGACGTGATAGCGCCTGTTAACGCGACAACCATTAATGCTATTTCAGACAGGCTGAATATCGGACTGCATCTTGCTACCAGAAATACGCCGGCTGTAACCATTGTGGCTGCGTGGATGAGCGCGCTAACAGGCGTAGGGCCCTCCATTGCATCCGGAAGCCAGACATGCAGAGGCATCTGTGCTGATTTTCCAATGGCTCCGCAGAAAAGCAGAAGCGCTATTAATGTCATGAGATGGACTTCGTATCCGAGGAAATTAACGGTCTGTGTGGCAAAACCGCCGGCCTGGCTGAACACCGGCTCGTAGTAGATGGTGCCGAATGTAAGGAATATCATTATCACGCCAAGCCCGAAGCCAAAGTCGCCGAACCTGTTTACGATGAATGCCTTTTTCCCTGCGTCAGACGCAGACTTTTTGTCAAAATAATATCCGATTAAGAAATAAGAGCAGAGCCCGACCGCCTCCCATCCGAAATAAAGCTGGAGGAAGTTATTTGCCATAACAAGCATGAGCATCGAGAACGTGAAAAGACTGAGGTACGCAAAAAATCTGTAGTAGCCTTTATAACCATGCATGTATCCTACTGAATAAATATGTATGAGCGTACTGCATGTGGTGACAACAATAAGCATTACTGCCGTAAGCTGGTCTATGAGAAACCCTACTGATACCTTAAAGTCGCCGGAAACTATCCATGAGTAGAGGTCCTGATTAATAGTCTTTCCGGACAGGACATCGATAAGCGTCATAACAGCAACAACCCATGAGCCTGCAACTGCAAGTATCGAGACCCAATGAGCCTTTTCCTTTAAATACTTCCTGCCGAAAAGGATATTTATAATAAACGCCGCCAAAGGCAAAAATGGTATCAATAAATAATTATTCATAACCAGCTCCGCTGGAGTTTAAAGTTTAGAATTAAAAATTTAAAATGAATGAATTCCATAATTTTTAATTTTTCATTTTGCATTTTTAAAATTTAGGTTACCCCCTCATCTCATTCATCTCATCAACATGCACCGTTGCCTTGTTCCTGAAAAGGGCTATAATGATTGCCAGCCCTATGACAGCCTCTGCCGCTGCAACAGCAATAATAAAAACCGCAAGTATCTGCCCTCTCAGGTCCTGCAGATAATGGCTGAAGGCAACAAGGCTTATATTAACGCCGTTAAGCATGAGTTCTACTGAAATAAACATGATGATGATATTTCTCCTTGTGAGAAAACCGAACACGCCTACCATAAAAACAACGGCGCTCAGCATCAAATACCAGTTTAAGGGTATCATCTCTAACTCCTGAGCCTCCTTTTTGCAAGAACGATTGCTCCGATAATGGCAACCAATAGAATCAATGAGACTATCTCAAAGGGGAAAAGATAATCAGTATACAATATCTTTCCCAAGGCCTTTGTATGCGTCTCTTTTTGCACGAATTCAGGGGAATGTCCTCCTGAAAATTCGGTCGCAAAAGACATTATCACATTAGCTATTATTGCCAGCGTTCCGGCAGCGATAACAAGCCCTGCCGGCCATGCGCCTATAAACTTCTTTACCTGAAGCTCTTCCCTCAGATTCAAAAGCAATACCACGAAAAGGAACAGAACAAGTATTGCGCCT
>CAZBSJ010000064.1:0-8222 GCA_964494165.1 uncultured Nitrospiraceae bacterium | reverse complement strand
CGAAACTTCTTGCAACCATGTATTAAAAAATGCGCTATCAAAAATGTAATTGTTTGAAGGCAAATGAAAACATTACTTGAGCAAGAAATACAGGAGTTGATCAAACAGGGGAATTTGCGGGCCATCAAAGACACCCTGTCAAATTGTACTGTTCCAGATATAGTTGGGTTACTTGAAGATATCGAAAATGAGAAGAGGGCAATCCTGTTCCGTCTTCTGCCCCGGCAAATGGCAGCCGATGTGTTCAGCGAGCTTACTCATGAAAAGCGGATGAGTATTTTTCAGCTGATGAGCAGCGAACATCTTCGGGAGATCCTTTCAGGGCTGTCTCCTGACGACAGAACAAATCTGTTTGAAGAACTTCCGGGAAAGATAACACAGAAACTGCTTAATTTGCTCACGCCGGAAGACCGCAAAGAGACGCTGCAGCTGCTCGGATATCCTGAAAGAAGTGTAGGACGGTTAATGACGCCTGACTATGTTGCTATCCGGCCTCACTGGACAGTTCAACAGGCGTTGGATCATATCCGTCAATATGGACGCGACGCAGAAACAGTCGATATGGTTTATGTATCTGATGAAGACTGGCGCCTGATCGATGATATATCGTTGAGGAAGTTGCTGTTGACCGACCCGAAACAAAAAATTGAATCTGTTATGGACAGGCAGGTTGTTTCAATTCAGGCGTCCGAGGATCAGGAACAGGCCGTAAAAATAACTGAGCGGTATAATTTAGTCGCTATCCCTGTTGTGGACTCGGAAAATGTGTTATTGGGAATAGTGACTGTGGACGATGTCATTGATGTGCTGGAAGAAGAAATGTCCGAGGATGTTCAGAAGGGGGCGGGTGTTGTTCCTCTTGATACGAGCTACAGCAATGCCTCCGTACGGACTTTATACCGCAGGCGCATTGTCTGGTTATCTCTGCTGCTGGTGGCAGGCTTTCTGTCGGGGAGCGTCATTGCAACCTATGAGGAAACGTTAGGTGCAATCATTGTTCTCGCTTTTTTTATCCCGGTACTGATCGGCACCGGTGGCAACACAGGAACGCAGGCAGCCACTCTTATCATACGGGCGTTATCTACAGGCGACCTCACTGCAAAAAAATGGCTCAATGTCATGAAAAAGGAATTAAAAGTTGGTCTCCTGCTGGGGACAACGCTCGGCACTGCCATGTATTTATGGAGTTATTTCTGGAAAGACAGCCATATGATCAGCATAGTGGTCAGCTTATCCGTAGTTGTCATCTCTATATGGGCAAACATCGTCGGCAGTTTATTACCCATAATTCTTACGAAACTGAAGCTCGATCCGGCTGTAATCAGCAGCCCGCTCATCACTACGCTATTAGACGTGACTGGCTTATTAATTTATTTTCTAATTGCGATATGGCTCCTGAACTCATAAAATTTATCTGTCAAAGAAGACCTTCTTAGGCTTGCATCGGATTGGAAAATAATTCTGCTTTTAACGGCAGACAGCTCTTATAAACTTATGAAGAGGCGAAAAAGATGCAAGTTGACCGGAATAAATAAGTTCCGCTAACATAGATATTAGATGATAAAACGATTATCAATAATTTACTTTGTCTGCCTGATGACGTTTTTAACAGGCTGTGAAAATACAGATATGCATTTAGCGACCGAGGCGGGATTAGATGCGGTACAGGCTATAACTCTGTCAGATGAAGCCGTCCAGAAGATGGCAGTACAGTCAGCAGCGTATGTTGACAGCAAGCATAACATTGCTCCGGATAAAGACAAATACGCAAAACGACTGAGACGTCTTGTTGGAAGGCATCTTCAGGAAGACGGGATTCGGTTCAACTATAAGGTTTACCTCACAAGCGAGGTAAATGCCTTTGCCATGGCAGATGGGACAATCCGCATATATAGCGGACTCATGGACATGCTCAACGATAGCGAGCTTCTTTTTGTCATCGGTCACGAAATGGGCCATGTTGCCAAAAAACACATACATAAAAAAATACGGCTTGCCTACGCTGCCGGCGCTGTGCGCAAAGGAATCGCTTCCCAAAACAGCACAACTGGGGAAATTGCCCGTTCTCAACTGGGTGACTTTGCCGAATTACTCATGAAAGCGCAATTCTCACAGTTTGAGGAGAAAGAGGCTGACGACTTTGGACTGTCTTTCCTCAAAAGAAACGGCTATGACCCGAATAGCTCTGTTTCTGCCTTGCGAAAACTTGCCACCTTGGGGGACAATCACTCTTTTCTCTCAAGCCACCCCGCGCCCGGAAAAAGGGCAGAAAGACTGATGCAGCAGTTGGAAGGCAAGGCTATGCCGATAGAAGACAGTAAACAAAACCTTCTCGACAAAGCAGCTTCATGTCTGGAACGCAAGTTTCCTTCTCTCTATGAAAAGGCGAGTGAATTTCTCCCTAGGCTCAGGAAAAAGACGGAATAACCCTTAGAGACCTTTATTGCAGCAAAATCTATCCTGCATGAAAGCGGTGTTTTAGCGCAAAGAACTATGAATAAGCAAGCATGGTTAACCAGGATTGTAATAAGGTATATTCTGCTTCAGTTGCCAGGGTTTATTCTGCTTGTTCTGGCACTGATCTTCATTCAGAAGTGGGCGGCGATTCCGGTATGGATTTTCTGGTGCATCATTATTATCTGGGCGGCCAAGGATATAATCCTGTTTCGCTATACATGGCGCGCCTATGACTGGGATCCAAAAAATCCGTTAATCGGCGCGCGTGGTATTGCAAGGGATCATCTTGCCCCCTCCGGTTATGTTAAAGTGGGCAACGAACTATGGCAGGCGGAAGTTCCGGCAGGGAGTCCGCCAATCGAAAGTGGAATGAATATCAGGGTTAAAGGAGTGCGCGGATTTATGTTGCTTGTAGAGCCTGACGGCGAAGAAAACGAGTCTCAGCGATAAATCCGCATAATCATTTTTGCAGTTCGACATTTCTTCTCCTCTTCACTAACTTTTCTATTTCAACAGCAAAAAATACCACAGAAGACAGGGCGAGTGTCAGCGCCAATTCCTTCATAGTCAACGGCTCTGTGCTGAATACCTGATTTAAAAAAGGCACGTAAACCGCCATAAGCTGAAGCGAGCTCATGCTGACAATAGCGGCTATAAGCGGTTTGTTTGTTAAAAAGCCTATTTTGAATAATGAATCCGTATCCGAACGCACGCTCATAGCAACCGCCATTCTGCCTATCACAAGCGCGGTAAAAACCATTGTCTGCCATGCCATTGCCTCTCTCATGGCATAAGCCTGAAAGAGCAGAGCAATTATGCCTATCAGCAATCCATGCCTTATTATGAAAACTCCGTTTCCCCTGGCAAACACATTCTCATCCGGATGTCTCGGCGGTCTTTTCATGATATTTCTTTCGGCAGGCTCTGCGGTCAGGGCAAGGCCCGGGAGGCTGTCTGTAAGAAGATTCATCCATAATATCTGGATAGGAAGCATCGGCAGCGGGAGTCCGAAAAACGGAGCAAGAAATATCGCACATAATGTGCCTGCATTTGATGTCATGGAATATTTGATGAATTTAAGTATATTGTCATAAATCTTTCTGCCTTCTTTTACAGCTTTTATGATACTTGCAAAATTGTCATCGAGGAGTATCATGGAGGACGCCTCTTTTGAGACCGCTGTGCCGGTTATGCCCATAGCGATGCCTATATTTGCGCTTTTAAGGGCAGGAGCGTCATTTACGCCGTCGCCTGTCATAGCCACAAACTGCCCTTTGTCCTGAAGCGCCTTTACAATTTTTAATTTCTGCTCCGGAGCAACCCTTGCATACACTCTGACATGCTCAACCTTTTCTTCAAACTCATCCAGAGACAATTTCTCTAGTTCTCTGCCTGTGATTACTGATTTTGGATTGTCGTCAATAATTCCAAGCCTTCTGGCTATCGCCTTTGCAGTTAGAGGGTGATCCCCGGTTATCATTACTGGCTTAATCCCTGCTGTCTTGCAAACCGCTACAGCCTCCTTTGCCTCTTCCCTCGGAGGGTCCATCATTCCAACCAAACCTAAAACAATGATCCCTGTTTCAACATTTTCCGGGGACATGTCATCAGGAAGCTTGTCCCATTTTCTAATAGCAATGCACAAAACCCTCAGTCCATCAGATGCCATTTTATTATTTATACGGCTGATTTCATTCTTGTCCATAGCCTTAAGCCCGTCAGAAGTAATAATGTTATCAGCCTTATCAATAATGGCCTCAATCGCGCCTTTTGTGAAGGAAACAAAATTAGAAGTTAAAAATTGAGAGTTAAGAATCAAGAGTTTTTGAATCTCTTCACTTTTCACTTTTAATTTTTCACTTTTAATTTCATGAAATGTTGTCATGCATTTTCTGTCTGAATCAAAGGGTATTTCACGAACCCTTGGAGAAATCTTTTCAAGTTCGGATTTGCTGAACCCATTTTCCTTTGCAAAAGAAAAAAGCGCTGTCTCGGTAGGATCTCCGATAACATTCCCGTTATTATCCCACTTAGCATCATTGCTCAGGGCAAGGGCAGTAAATAGCAGGGATTCAGGATCGTGGGTTGGCGTCTGGAATTTTTGACTATTATCAGGTCCCAGATCACTAACCACTGATATTTTCCCATCCACATATATCTCTTCCACTGTCATCTTATTCAGCGTAAGTGTTCCTGTCTTATCAGAGCAGATATATGTAACAGAACCGAGGGTTTCAACTGCAGGAAGTTTTCTTATAAGGGCATTCTGCTTTACCATTTTATGAGCGCCAAGAGCCAGCGCTATTGTAATAACCGCAGGCAATGCTTCAGGAATGGCAGCAACCGCGAGGCTAATCGCTGTCAACAGCATAAGCACAATCGGCTCGCCCCTCATCAGCCCTGATATAAATACAATAGCGCATATAACAAGAATCGCTAGGGCAAGTTTTTTCCCAAATACGGCGAGTCTCTGCTGCAGCGGTGTTTTTATATCTCTCGCTTCCTGCAGCATGGATGCTATCCTGCCCATTTCAGTGTCCATCGCGGTGGCTACAACAATGCCGCCTCCCCTTCCGTATGTTACAACGGTCCCCTGATATGCCATGTTTTTCCTGTCGCCGATGGGAAGATGTTCATCGTGAAGAAGGAAGATGTTTTTTTCAACAGGAACGGACTCTCCCGTGAGGGCAGCCTCTTCTATCTTTAAATTGGCGGACTCGAACAACCTCATGTCGGCTGGAACTATCTGGCCGGCCTCAAGATGAACTATATCGCCCGGCACAACTTCGGCGGCAGGGATGTTCGCAGCCAGTCCTCCGCGTAAAACCGTGCATGAAGGCGCTGCCATTTTTTTAAGCGCTGCCATTGCCTCCTCTGCCCTATATTCCTGAACAAACCCTATTACTGCATTTAAAATCAAAACAACGACTATTGCCAATGCATCGGTGGGCTTGCCGACAATGCCAGCTATAATTGCGGCAAAGATGAGCACTATTATCAAGAAATCCTTGAACTGGTCAAGAAACATCATAAAGAGCGTCTTTTTCTTCTTCTCCTTTAATTCATTGGGGCCATACTCTTCAAGTCTCTTTTTTGCTTCTTCCGGCGAGAGCCCCTTAAGAGAAGACTGCCAGTGTTCAATTACTGCTTCAGATTTTTCCTGATGCCAGCGCATAAGCCTCCTTTCGTGACTGTATTCTTAGTATCAAGCATAATAATGAAAAAAATTATTCTTTAAATAGCCCCAAGTGGGGCTGGTGGATTAACTCAACTTGCTTGTGACTCCTCACCCGGCACTAAATAATGTTACTGGAATTTCGTTGCTGTTTTTTAACACACCCTTGTTTTACGAAATTTCTTTTCGCTTTTTTCAACATACTCCTTGCCCTGACAAATTCTGCAACAAGGATTCCCCGTCGGCATTACAATAATTACAGGGCCGGGCAGCGCAATAAACAAAAGCCCTGTCAGCAGCACGGTAAGGCCTATTACCGCTATAATTATTTTTTCGTCTGCTTAACTGTTTTAAGAGTTAACGGACCCATTTGCGAGCTTATCTTCTTTAAATTCAGGTTCTTTTGCAGCCCCGTATAAAAGGTTTATAACGCGGTCAATTGCTTCCCTGAGTTCATCGCCCTGTTTTCCAACTATATTTATATGCCCCATCTTTCTCCTATCCCTCACTTCGCTTTTTCCGTAAAGATGCAGTTTCATTCCCGGCAGGGAAAATATTTCATTGAAATTGAGGTCATTTGCACCTTTACCGAGTATATTCACCATGCCGGCCTGACAGAAAAGCCGCGGAACAGGCAGGGAGATATCGCATATCGCCCTTATAAGCATTTCAAACTGGGACATATCGCATGCGTCCATTGTATAATGACCTGAGTTATGAGGCCTGGGGGCAAACTCATTAATGAGAACATCGTTATTGTCAAGCACAAACATTTCTATAACAAGCAGTCCGACAATGACAAGGGCATTTGCCAGATCAGCCGCTATCTCATAAGCCCTTTTCTCTGCCGCTTCATCTATATCTGCGGGAGCTACAGTGTAAAGCAGTATCCCCCTGTCATGAACATTTTCAGCAACAGGATAAAATGCAATGTCTCCTCTTTTATTTCTGGCGCATATAACGGATATTTCCTTTACAAATGGGATAAATTCTTCGGCAATTATTGCGCCGCTTAAGTCTTCCTTGATGCCCTGACAGTCACTCTCCGACTTAAGAGTATAAAGCCCCTTGCCGTCATATCCCCCTATTGATGCCTTTGCAACGAGAGAAGTCTTCTTAACCAGCGGGACTAACTGAGACCTATCCTCTAATATCCAGAACTTCGGAACAGGAAAACCGTTGTCCGAAAGATATGTCTTTTCCGATATTCTGCTTTGCTTGATATTAAGTACCGATGACGATGGGAATACAGGTACGGCAGTTTCTATACCGCTTACAACGTTTATGTCAATATGCTCAAACTCATATGTGGCAATGTCGCAGTTTTTCACAAAGTCATTCAAATCATCTGGGTGAAATGTCCTGTCGGCTACCTGTGCCGCAGGACCGTTCAAGTCAGCATCAAGAACAGCGGAATAATAACCCATTCTCCTGCATTCAAGTATAAGCATCCTGCCGAGCTGTCCTCCGCCGATAACCCCTATTTTTGATCCCGGATATAGCGGCATTTTACTTTAATTCCTTCCGGGAAATTTCCGATTTCAGCACCTTTTGCTTCAGTTTCAATGTGTAAGCCTCAACTCTTTTCTGAATTTCCGGATATTTTATGCCCAGTATTCTGGCTGCAAGAATGCCTGCATTTTCCGCATTGCCTATCGCTACTGTAGCCACAGGTATTCCGGCCGGCATCTGCACAATAGACAGAAGAGAATCGATTCCGTTCAATGATGTCGTTGGAACCGGAACGCCTATTACAGGCAGAGAGGTCTTCGATGCAGTCATGCCCGGCAAATGCGCCGCTCCGCCTGCTCCTGCTATGATAACCTCTATGCCCCTGCCCTTTGCGTCTTCTGCGTATTTGAACATTTCGTCTGGCGTTCTATGGGCTGATTTAATGGATATTTCATACGGTACGCCGAGTTCGTCAAGGACAACAGCAGCCTTTTTCATTACAGGAAGATCGCTTTTGCTCCCCATTGTAATTCCTACCAAAAATTTAGCGCCCTGAAACTTTTTCACAGATTGTTATATTGCCATGTTAATTCGATATAAATCAACAGCGGTCTTGACTCATAATCCGCAATAAAGAAAAGCTGACACAGGCAGCGCAATCTATAGTAGTCCGATATCCGCACATTATCAGCCAAAGATATCAAATATCTTTTCGAACTTGGATTTCTTTTTATGCCTGTATTTGTCGTAATATTCATGCTTTTCTTTCCAGAGCGGCTTAAACTCTTCATCCAGCGAAGACTCAGCTTTTTTTAGCTGGCTTATGATTTTAGCCATTTCTCCTTTGTCAAGCCATATGCCGCCGCAGATGTTGCAGTGGTCAATGACTACTCCGTGTTTTGCCGTCTCAATTAATTCGCTATTGCACCTTGGACATATCATAGGTTATTCTCCTCCTTTAATCTTTCTTGTTCTCATCAATTAAAAAGACCTTTACCACGAGTTTATCTTTAATTATTACCGTGGTAAAGGTCTTGCTTGTTAGATTTATTTCTAACCAGCGGTACCGGCCTGACATTTTTGATGCCATGCGTGCTGACGATATCCGCTGATTCAGCTACTCCCCTTTACAAGTAGA
>CAZBSJ010000063.1:0-8384 GCA_964494165.1 uncultured Nitrospiraceae bacterium | reverse complement strand
GCGAAAATACCGTGGAGCATCGTAATTCTGCTTTGTCTGACATTAGGCCTTGCGCCTTTCTGGCCGCCGCACATTGTTGAAAAACTTTCCATGCTCTTTAATGGCAGACTGGTGCGTGCCATTGACTGGTTTGACCTGCTGATGCATAGCACGCCCTGGTTTATTTTAATTCTGAAAGCTATACTTGAAAGAAAATAAAAAGCCCCTCGCAAAGCAAGGGGCTTGGTCTGTTTAATTCAATTAAACTATATATCTATATTCCTTGCCTCAAGCGCATGCTTGGTGATAAATTCCTTTCTCGGCTCTACCTGGTCTCCCATAAGAACTGTGAAAATCTCATCTGTCTGCACTGAATCATCAACTGTTACCTGAAGCAATGTGCGCTTGTCTGCATCCATGGTCGTCTCCCAAAGCTGATGGGGGTTCATCTCGCCTAGGCCTTTGTATCTTTGTATGCTTATCCCCTTCTTCGCAACCTCCAATATGTGCGCCAACAGTTCGGAACCTGAGGCTGCCTCCCTCATTCCGTCTTTTGTCTCTGCCTTATACGGAGAATCTCCAAGATCCTTGATTATGCTATAGCTGTTCTCAAGCTCTTTATACTCCGGAGACGAAATAAAGTTCGTATCTATCCGTATCTTTTTATTGTGCCTTCTTGCTATCACGCTATAGGCCTGATGTTCCTCATCCGGATTGACCTCTCCAATAACGACATCCGGCAGTTTCTTTTGCATGTCAGCAAGGAATTTATCCAATGACTTTTTGTTCTTTAAGAAATCCTTGTTTACCTCAGCCTTCAGAAGACACCCAAGTATCTCAGGGTCTTTACCTCTCCTTTCAAACCATTCAACAAGCTTTTCGTGCTTTGAAAGCCTCTTCAGATAAGGTATCAGCGCCTTTCCTTTTACTGTCTGGCCTTTTACTGAAAGCTCAAGGTCTTCTGCCGCAAGCTCAAAAAGCATGTTCTGGAGCTCTGTCTCATTCTGCACGTATCTTTCTGTCTTGCCCTTCTTGACCTTGAATAACGGCGGCTGCGCAATATACAGATAGCCGTTTTCTATGACTTGAGGCATCTGCCTGTAAAAAAATGTGAGAAGCAGGGTCCTTATGTGCGCCCCGTCAACATCAGCATCAGTCATAAGAATTATTTTATGATAACGCGTTTTCTTTATATTGAAATCATCTGCCCCTATTCCTGTTCCCAGAGCGGTTATAAGTATCTTTATTTCTTCTGATGCAAGCATCTTGTCAAATCTTGCCTTTTCAACATTTAATATCTTTCCCCTCAAAGGCAGTATTGCCTGATAACGCCTGTCACGCCCCTGCTTTGCAGAGCCGCCAGCTGAGTCACCCTCAACAATAAACAATTCCGAGAGAGCAGGGTCCTTTTCTGAGCAGTCAGCAAGTTTTCCCGGAAGGCCTGTGTCTTCCAGGGCGCCTTTTCTCCGTGCGAGTTCTCGGGCCTTTCTTGCTGCCTCTCTTGCCCTCGCAGCCTGGAGGGCCTTTTCAATAATCTTTTTTGCAACAGAAGGATTCTCCTCAAAAAACGAGCCCAGCGTATCATTCACTATTGACTCAATAATTCCCTTTACCTCGCTGTTGCCCAGTTTCATCTTGGTCTGTCCCTCGAATTGAGGATTAGGAAGCTTAACGCTGATAACAGCAGTGAGCCCCTCTCTGATATCATCCCCAGAAAGTGTTGCCTCTTTCCCGTTTTTCAAGAGCCCGGAGGCAGAGGCATAGTTGTTTGCTGTACGGGTAAGTGCAGATTTAAAACCCACAAGGTGCGTGCCGCCTTCCTTTGTGTTGATGTTGTTGGCAAACGTGAAAATGGTTTCGGTATAGCTGTCATTATACTGGATTGCGATCTCAGCCAGGATGTTGTCTTTTTCCCCTGACACATAAATCGGTTTTGAGTGCAAAGAGGTCTTGTTCTTATTCAAATGCTCAACAAAAGAGACTATACCGCCCTTATAATGAAACTCCTGCTTTTTGTCTGAGCCCTCGTCATGGATGGAAATCTTAAGTCCGCTGTTAAGAAAAGCTATCTCTCTAAGCCTCTGTGAAAGCACTTCATAGCTGAACTCAGTAGTCTCGAATATCTGAGCGTCAGGCTTAAACGTAATCTTTGTGCCTTTGCTCTTTGTTTTGCCGACCACTGTTAATGGGCCTGCTGGCTTGCCGCGCTCAAAGTGCTGCTGGAACACCTTGCCGTTCTGCTTTATCTCTACATCAAGCCATTCAGAAAGCGCATTGACAACAGAAACGCCCACGCCGTGAAGCCCTCCTGATATTTTATAAGCCTTTGACTCGAACTTTCCGCCGGCGTGCAGTTCTGTTAAGGCTATCTCTGCTGCTGTCCTTCCGTCCGGGTCTCCTGGATGAGGGTCTGTTGGTATTCCCCTGCCATCGTCAATGACTGTACAGCTTCCGTCATGATGCAATGTTACCTCTATATTTTTGCAAAAACCAGCCAGAGACTCATCAACGCTATTATCAACTACTTCATACACAAGATGATGAAGCCCCTCAGTCCCGGTCGAACCTATATACATTGCAGGTCTTTTTCTTACAGCGCTCAGGCCTTTAAGTATTTTAATATCTGCCGCGCTATAAGTTTCTGTATTGTTCTCTGTCTGTTCTTTTTCGTCCATCAATCAATCTCCTCGTTATTTAAACCTTGTTCTTTTATAACTGATTTAAATCCTCATCGGCATTATTACGCACTTATAGTTGTCGTCTCCCTCTTCTTTTAATAATGTCGGGCTCAGCGGATCCTGGAGTTCTAATACAACATTGTCCCCTGTCATGGCATTTAATGCATCCAGAAGATATCTTGCATTAAAGCCTAAGGACAGATCTTCTCCTTTATATTCAACCTTAAGTTCATCCTTTGCCTCTCCGAGGTCCGGATTGGAGGCTGATACAGTGAGAATCCCCCCTGAAATGTCTGCCTTAACAGCATTGCTCTTCTCCCTGCTCATTACAGAGACCCTTCTAAGCGCCTTTATCATCTCTCCTCTGCTAAGCTTTGCTTTTTTCTCATTGTTTGGCGGGATTACCTGCTCATAATTGGGATAGGTTCCCTCTATAAGCCTTGTAAGGAACTGAACATCCTGTATCTTGAACATCACATGGCTTTTCCCTATTACCATGGTTAGCTTTTCTTCGCCTCTGTCAAGAAATCTTCTTACTTCTGCTGCTGCCTTTCTCGGGACTATGACCTTCTTTTCTTCCTTTAAGGGTATATCTCCCTTTCTTGTAATGCAGGCTAATCTGTGACCGTCGGTACCGACAATCGTCATCTCTCCCTTGCCCTGCCTTGCATGGAACAGTATGCCGTTCAGTGTATATCTGGTGTCGCTCTCTCCTGCGGCATAAAGGCTTTTCTCGATCATCTCAGCAAGACTTTTCGTGTCTATCTGTATCTCCTCTGCATTCTCCAGATTAGGCCAGGCAGGAAACTCATCTGCAGAAAGGCAGGCTATTTTAAACTTGCTCATGCCGGCCTGCACTTTTAGCCATTGTCCGTCATCAGATTCCATTGTAATGTCTCCGTCTACTTCCTTTACTATCTCAAACAGCTTCCTTGCAGGTATGCAGAGCTTTCCGTCTTTTTCAACTTTAAGCTGAAGCGGTTCTCTCAAGGCTGTCTCTAGGTCTGTGGCAAGAATATATGATTTCTTTTTCCCGGCATCAAGAAGAAAATGGCTTAGTATAGGCATGGTGTTTCTCTTCTCTACTATATTCTGAATATTAGCAAGCTTTTCCTGAAGTTCTTCCTTTGCAACGCTCAGCTTCATAACCCCTCCTAAGGTTTTATTTTATGTGATAGGGTATCTATCAGCCTGTTAAAACTATCGTCTTTCGCCCGTCTTTCCTCTATCTGTTTGCATGCATAAATGACTGTTGCGTGGTCTTTTCCGCCGATATTCTTTCCTATATCGCTTAATGAGCCCTCTGTCAGCTGCTTGCTCAGGTACATCGCGATCTGCCTTGGCAGGGCTATCTCCTTGGTCCGTTTCCTTGCCTTTATGTCCTGCATCTTTAAGCCGAAATATTCACATACGGTCTTTACTATCTGCTCTACTGTCACGGGCTTTTCTTCATCCATTATAAAGTCCTTTAGTATGTATTTAGCCATATCAATATCTATAGGGCTTCCTGTTAAAGCTGCCTGAGCACCAAGCCTGATAAGACAACCTTCCAGTTCCCTTATATTCGTCTTTATCTTTGCGGCTATGAAATTTACCACATCTTCTTTGAGGGGAATCCTTTCCATCGCAGCCTTCTTGTGTATAATAGCTACGCGCGTCTCGAATTCAGGAGGCTGGATGTCCACTATGAGTCCCATGCTGAATCTGGACCTCAGCCTGTCTGTAATGGTCTTTATCTCCTTCGGCGGCCTGTCGCTCGAGAGGACTATCTGCTTCTGGCTTTCATACAGGGAATTAACAGTATAGAAAAGCTCTTCCTGCGTTGCCATCTTGTTCTCTATAAACTGAATATCATCTATCAACAGCAGGTCAAGATTCCTGTATTTCTTCTTAAGGTCGTCAGTTTTCCCGTGCCTGACTGCTGATACCACCTCATTCGTAAACTGCTCTGCAGAGACATAAAGAAGGTTTAAATCCTCTTTCCTGTCAATAACGCTGTTGCCTATCGCGCTTATCAAATGCGTCTTGCCTAATCCAACGCCTCCATAAATAAACAAGGGGTTATAAATCTTCCCTATATTTTCAGCCACAGCCTTTGCTGCTGCCTGGGCAAACTGGTTGCTCTGTCCGCTTACAAAGTTTTCGAATGTATATTTGGGATTAAGATATATGCCTTTACTCGCCAGCCTGCTTTTTCTGTTTTCGAGCTTGGCCTCCATCCTTTTTATATCTGCTGCCTGTTTTTCTGATATCTTGTATTTTAAGGTGACCGGGTGGCCTATCTGCTCTTCCAGCACGTCATTTATTAAGGTAGGATAGTAATCTTCTATCCATTCCTTAAAAAATCTGTTTGGTACTTCCAGGGCAATGTTCTGCTCTTTTATTTGGATGGGTTTTATAGGTTTAATCCACAATTCGAATAGATTACTGCCTATTTTTTCCTCTATTTTTGAGAGGCTTTTCTCCCATAAGTCGTCTATAGTCATATCTCTACCCTATATTTATCAACAAGTTATTAACAGATGTTAGTATTTTTTCCTGGATGGTTGCATATTATATCCTATATCCTTAAACACAAGCAAGGAAAACCAATGTTAATAATTTGTCAATTTTGTCCGCTTTTTCCCTTCCCCTTGTTTTGTTCAAAACATGCAACATGATACTGTCATACTTCCTAACCAATAAAACCCTTTTAGACTTTACACTTAACTTATTTTTTTACTTCTTAACAACCACTATTACTACTACTAAATTTAAATATATATTATTAATAGTAGTAGTTTAAATATTACTCCTTTTCATTTTTAAATATGCCTTAATGAATTTATCTATCTCTCCTTCCAAAACAGCATCAACATTCCCTATCTCTACATTTGTTCTGTGGTCTTTCACCAGCCTGTAAGGCTGGAGTATGTAAGACCTGACCTGACTACCCCATGCAATATCTTTTTTTTCGCCAATGATACCTTTAAGCTTGTCTTCCTGCTCTTTGAGAGACAGATCATATAAACGAGATTTAAGTATCTTTAATGCTGTTGCCTTATTTTTGTGCTGAGAACGTTCATTCTGGCAGCTGATGACAATGCCTGTAGGTATATGAGTAAGTCTGACAGCAGAAGAAGTTTTGTTCACATGCTGGCCTCCGGCGCCTGAGGCCCTGAAAGTGTCCATTTTTATCTCCTCAGGCTTGATCTCAATATTGATATCTTCTTCTATATCAGGCGATACAAGCACAGCAGCAAAAGATGTATGCCTCCTTTTTTTTGCATCATAAGGAGATCTCCTGACAAGCCGGTGAACCCCTGCCTCTGATTTCAGGAAGCCATAGGCATAGAGTCCGTTAATTGTGATGGTGGCACTCTTTATTCCAGCCTCTTCACCCGGTTGAAAATCCACGACTTCAGCAGAAAAACCGCGTTTCTCAGCCCAGCGGAGATACATACGCATCAGCATCTGCGCCCAATCCTGACTTTCAAGACCGCCTGCGCCGGGATGGATTGTAATTATTGTGCTATTTTTATCCAGCTCTTCAGAAAGAAGGTATCTGAGCTCCAGCTCCTCAATGGATTCACGGAGTTGTTTCAATTCTGACTGCAGGTCCTGAAGAAATACCGCCCCGCCCTCCTCGTCGAGTATTTTTAAAGACTCTTCAAGGTAAGGCAATTTATCGTAGATGGCTGCTAAGGGTGAGAGGACACCTTCTATCTGAGCCTTTCGTTTCTGGAGTTTGTGTAATTTTTCAGGGGAGTCCCATGCAGAGGCAAGGGCCTTGTTTATATCTTCGATTTCCTTTTGAAGGCCTGCGACATCAAAGATAACCTCGAAGGGCTTCGGCCATGGATCTTAAGTTTGAAAGTTCTTCTTTGAGTTCTGCCTGAAGAAGCATCTTTACCTCCGGGATAAATTGAGTATTAATAATACTGTCATAACAATGCACAGATATGCAAATAAATCGCCGAATCTGGCATAAAAACTTCTTTCAGTATTTGTCTGGATATCTGTAGTCAGTGTTGTTCGCTGAAATAATCTGGTTGTGCTTAATATGCGTCCGTCACTGGCAATAAAACCTGAAATGCCGGTATTTGCGGCTCTTACAACAGGTTTTCTGTTTTCTATGGCCCTAAATACTGCCATACTGAAATGCTGATATGGGCCGGCAGTGTTGCCGAACCATGCATCATTGGTTATATTAACGATAAAAGAGCCGCCCTTAGAATAGGGTTTTCTCACAAGCCCCGGGAATATGATTTCGTAACAGATGAATACGCCGAAACTTCCAAAGGGAGTCTCTGCCTTTAGTTGGTGCTCTCCGGGAACATAATCTCCAATACCTTCTACAAGCTTATCCACAAAAAACAGAAAATGCCTTAATGGAACATATTCACCAAAGGGTACAAGATGCAGCTTATCGTAGGTAAATACAGGTGTTCCCTCCGGATCTAAAAGTATTGAGCTGTTTGTAAGAAGGATTTCCCTTTTTTGCTTTGAAGGTTCTTTTACCATAATGCTTCCGAATAAAAGATGTGTCTGAAGCATTTCCTGGAATCCGACCAGCTCATTGGTATATTCCTTGTCAGCGTTGAAGTAAAAAGGCACGGCTGTTTCAGGCCAAACAATTAAAGAAGGGCTCAACTGTTGGGCTGTCATAGACAGGTCTTTGTAGGTATCCAGCACCTCACGCTGATATGCAAGATCCCACTTTTTATCCTGTTCAATATTCCCCTGAACAACGCTTATCCTGACCTGCTTTCCGGGGACTTCTTTATGCAGGCGCCAATAGCCATATCCGAGAACAGACATTACTACGACAGAAAGCAGCGCAACGCCGATAAGCGTTGGAGAAGGGGAAAACAATGGCATGTCGCGTACACGCTTTCTCAAAATAAAAAAATCAGCAATAGCGCCGTTTATTGCAACGACAAGAAAAGACACGCCATAAATGCCGGTTATATCTGCGATCTGGATTTCGGGAAGGAACCTGTATTGGGAATAGCCGATGCTGGACCAGGGAAATCCGGTCAGGGCGTATGAACGTAAAAACTCAAGCGTCACCCAGAATACCGGTGCAAGAAACAGGGCCGGAAGCCTTGTCGTATTGATCTTCCAGGAAAAGAGCAGAGCGAAGAATCCAGTGTACAGACTCAGGTACATACACAGCAGAAGTACCAGAGCAATACTTACCACAAAGGGAATGTTCCCGTAGTGATTGATTGAATGATATATCCAGTAAAGCGTTCCGAGGAAATAAGGGATTCCCATGATAAAACCTATACGGAAGGCTTCTTCATGTTTTTTTCCATGCAGAAAAACAAGAAAAGGGGCTAAGGCTATCCAGGCCAGAGGCGATATGTCGAATCTTGGGAAGGAGAATATGAGGGCTAGCCCGGAAATCAAAGCCGGCCAATAAGCCTTAATCTTTTTGGCAACAAAAGTTCTCATAGCTTGACAATAAAAAAGTCAAAAGTGTAAAGTTAAAAGTTAAAAGTTTTCCACTCTTGAGTCTGTAACAGCTTGTAACTCACGACTTTTAACTGTAAACTTTATCTACGGGCAGTTAGCTCAGTCGGTAGAGCAGAGGCCTGAAAAGCCTCGTGTCCGCAGTTCGATTCTGCGACTGCCCACCATGATTTTATTCTTATGCTTGGCTGAGAGTCAAGAATAATCCAACAACTCACAATAATAAAAAATCTCGAAGCTTGCCAATAAAACATCAATAATAGAGGAACA
>CAZBSJ010000062.1:0-8486 GCA_964494165.1 uncultured Nitrospiraceae bacterium | reverse complement strand
GCCGGCGCGCCGCAGCTCGCTGAAGAGCACCTCCGAGCATTTTACGTCGCCGATTACCTTTGCTCCCGGATTTCTCTTTAATATCTCGCGGCTGAGGATAATCATGATCTGATCTCCCCATATAATATCGCCGTCGCTGTTTACCACTCCGATCCTGTCCGCATCGCCGTCATATCCCACGCCGATATCTGCGCCTGTTTTTCTGGTTTCAGAAATCAAATCCCGGATGTTCTCAGGGATTGTCGGGTCAGGGTGATGATTCGGGAATTTCCCGTCAGGCTCGCAATACAAAGGGATTACATCACAGCCCATAGAGCTTAGCATCTCAGGCACAACAAGCCCCGCAGTCCCGTTTCCGGCATCTATAACGACTTTTAACCGGTTAAATTTTTTCTCCCTGAGATATGAAAACTCCCTCAGCATATATTCCCTGTACGCCTCTATTATGTCATAGTTCTTTACATTGCCTTTTCCTGCAGTGATTTCCATGTCCTGATTCTGAATTAGTCCTTTCAGCTTTAATATGTCCTTTCCGTGAATCGTATCTTTGCCAACGCTTATCTTAAACCCGTTATATTCAGGCGGATTGTGACTGCCTGTCACCATTATTCCGCCGTCAAGATCAAGATGGAATATCGAAAAATACTGAAGCGGGGTAGGGCAGATTCCCAGATCATATACATTTATGCCGGTTGATATTATCCCCTCTTTCAGAGCTGAAGCCAGATCATCAGAACTGAGCCTGACATCTTTCCCTACACTCACATCTTTTGCATTTGGGTTGACAGACTTTAAGAAAGTGCCGAATGCTTTTCCCAGAGCCATCGCAGTACTCTTGTCCATATCCTTCCCTACAACGCCCCTGATATCATATTCTCTGAATATTTTTTCGCTTATCATCTGATGTCAGCATTTAAAAAGGCAATATTTCAGGTTTTCCGGGCCTTCAAAATCTGTGATATGGCAAATCCTATTGCTTTATGTAGCCGTTAGCGCTCAGGTAGCCTATAATCTTATTCAGGCATTCATCCAGGGTAAATTTGTCTGTCTCGATTATGATTTCAGCATTTTCAGGCGTTTCGTAAGGGGCTGAAATCCCCGTGAACTCTTTTATCTCGCCTGACCGGGCCTTCTTATAGATGCCCTTCGGATCTCTTCTTTCACATTCCTCGAGACAGCATTGGACCGATATCTCGATGAATTCATCCTCCCTGGCAAGCTTTCTGGCGCTTTCGCGGTCTTCCTTATAAGGAGAAATAAACGCAGTCATTACAATAAGTCCGGCATCCACAAACAGCTTTGCAACCTCTGCTATCCTCCTGATGTTCTCTTTCCTGTGCTCAGGGCTGAAGCCAAGGTCTTTGTTAAGCCCGTGACGGATGTTGTCGCCGTCAAGGACATAGCACTTTATCCCTAAATCGTGCAGCTTTCTGCTAAGTGCATTAGCCAGAGTGGATTTTCCTGACGCGGAAAGCCCTGTAAACCATAATATACAGCTCTTGTGCCGGTTGCTTTCCCACCGGTCATGTATGGTTATAGAAGGATTATGCCAGTAAAGATTATTACTTATTTCATCCATAAAGATCCAAGCCTCCTTATGTTTTTAATTAAGATTTTATGCATTTAAAACTCTTGAATATCTGTTTTGAATTTTTCAATATCGTTCAAAAAGGCATCTAATACAGCAGGCCCTTTTTCTCCAAGCTCCTTCAATCGCTTAGGCAGAAGATTATAATGATAAATATGTGTAAATAAATGTCTGAACCCCTTCATTTCCTGAAGCAATTCATAAGTCCCTTCGCTTATTATTGGCTGGCGCTTGCCCGGTATTGCAGTGGCAGCCCTATCGAGTATGGCCTGATGATACTGTTTGGTTTCAGGCATAATGCCGTCAATCGTCTTAATAATCCTTTCAAAAATTCTCTCGATACCTGTATAAATACTTGAGAGGCAGCTGCCAACAGCTCTTTTATGGGAATCATAATTAACAGGGTCTTTTTCGGTGGTTAGTCTGTCGAGCTTAGGCTTCAACGCTTCTACTTCCCTCTTAAGGCTGGCAATGTCTCTGTCAATATCTGCTATTAGGACTTCTTTATACATACGCCATCTCTTTTTATGGCCTCAATTATCTCTTCCCTTGCTGTAATATCATTGCTGTCTATTAACACGAGATCAAAATCATATGGATGGAGAATGTCAATCAGGGTTGCCTCTGCTTTAAATCGTTTTTCTTCAGGAAGTCCTTCAACCGCAATATCAATGTCTGATTTCAGCATAAATAAGTCGGGTTTTATGATAGAGCCGAATAAAAGAACCTCCCGCGCTCCAAGTGCATAAAGATATTTTACACCTTCCAGAGCCTTACTGTATGCCTCTTCATGCGCCTTTCTGTATGCCTCTAAAATTCCAAATGATGACTTTTCCATTGCTACAGTATAACACATTTACAATCAGCTGAACCAAATCAACTATACTGGTAATTGGTAATTTGTTGACTGGAAAATTGGTTGAATAGTAACTAATCATCTAATTACCAATCAACCCATCAACAATTCAACTAATAAACTATTCAACCATTCACCAATTCAACTATTGTGTGACTTTTGTCACAGCGTTCCTGATTATGCCTGAGGTACACTGACATCAGGGTTGAGAGAATCTTCCCTGATGATCTTTTACAATGTAGCATGTTTAACACTCTGCTCAGAGCAAACTCCGGGAAACCGGAGGACGCAGAGCAACGGGACTAAGAAGGCAGTGGATAGTGAATAGTGATTAGTTGATAGCAAGAAATAATTCATTTTAACTGATCACTGACAACTGTTCACTAACGACTGTCTTTATTGTCCGCCGGGCCGCCAGAGGGTTACCTCCGGCGGCTTTTGTTTTTTGGTAAAGGGCATGCTGGAAAGATTAAGAAAATTTAATCTTTTCTTAATCATGACTTAATGATTTTATTGTTTAATTGTTATGTTTTATATAGAATTAAAGACGAAAAACTGGAGGTTGATAAAGTGACTGAAATTAAATTTCTAAAAGGGTGTCATAATAATAGCCTTTCAGTCCTGCGGGCTTACGTTCCTGCCCACCTGTCAACTGAGTCAAAGGAGGTCAAGATGTTTAAAATGCGAAATATCTTAAATTGCTTATTTATATTAATCATGGTTTTGTTCTTAAACAGCTCCGCATCCGCCGCGCCGTCTGTTAATGGGTTTAGCGGCTCTATCATTGATGGAGCGCCAATAACGATTTACGGTTCAGGTTTTGGTGCAAATGGTCCCAACATTGTTCTATTTGATAATTTTGAGAGTGGAACGCAAGGCTCTAATATAAAAACCGGTGCTGGTTCTGCTACCATTGGAAAATGGGATTTTGTTGGGGGTGGAACTGGTAAAAGCATTCCTGTATACGACAGTTCCTTTTCTGTTTCAGGCACAAAAGCTATGAAAAGTGACTATACAAAGGACTACGGCTCCTCTGCTCAGGTCTTTAATCTTAATTCGAATGATATATTTTTATCATATTGGGTCTATTTGCCTACTACATCAACATTCCCATGCACTAACACTGGAACACTTTGTAATTGGAAAATCTCATGGTTGTACGGAACAGACACTACACAGGACGACCAGGTTATTCCCGTTGGATTACCAAGCGACAATCCTTCAGCGCCT
This sequence comes from uncultured Nitrospiraceae bacterium, assembly GCA_964494165.1. Taxonomy (GTDB): domain Bacteria; phylum Nitrospirota; class Thermodesulfovibrionia; order Thermodesulfovibrionales; family UBA1546; genus CAZBSJ01. The sequence goes on along the minus strand of CAZBSJ010000062.1, from coordinate 4,812 downwards.
TTTAGTAGCTGGGCAATTTCATGTAATGACTGTTATAGCAGTCATACTAATTGGTTCTCCTGGAACATGTATAAAGGCAGATGGTACAGGATATGGGCATGGATCCGTGCTACCGGAGATTCAACTGGGCGCAAGGAGGTTTGGGTCATGGGCAAGGACGATGACCTTAAAGTAACGCAAAAAGTTAATTGGACTGGACGAATCTTTGATACTATGGGAACTAATTTTCTTAAATTTTCCATGAGCGCATATGCAAGGCAATGTGTTGGTTGTACAGAAAGCGCTCCAAGGTACGATGATGTATATCTGGCAACAGGCACTAACTCAAGGGCGCGTATAGAGATTGGGAATGCATCCACATACAATGCGTGCACAAATCTCGCAATCGCCACTGTGACTTCATGGAGCAATACCCAGATAACAGCCACTCTACGCCAGGGTGCACTTGGTACCTTAAAAAATGCATATGTTTATGTTTTTGATTCGAATGGAAATGTCAATCTAAACGGTTATCCTCTCTGCCCGGACTGCCCGGGTAACCCTACGGAGCTGATAGCCAAGTAATAATCAGTCAGAATTATTGTCATTCTATTGCAAAGACAATCGACCAACCGCTTGCTGCCTCAACGGCAAGCGGACTATTTCCGGTGTTGTATAGTTTTACCCGAACATCTATGATATTTGGAAGTGAGCTAATGTTGTTGTGTAACAAAAAATCAGGCGCTTCTTCACCTCTGCTTGAGGCTGAAGTCCATGTTGTCAGGTCTGTTTGATCAATCTGTAAACGAAATAACTCTTCAGTTCCACCGCTGATTTGATATCGGACATTTTTTATCTTAAGTTTTTTTGACGCAGGAACATTAACAGCTATTCCCTGTACAGCTTCAGAAGTATGCGGCTGAAAAATGCGGTCAGTTCCGCCGACATTTCCACTCACATTTATCAGTTTTCTCAATAAATTGACAAAATTGAACATCTTAAAACCTCCTTTATTTAAATGCTAATTTCTTTTTGAAATAACCTCTTTTTTAACATGGTAAAAAAGTCCGGCCTGCTCTGTTCAATTCTATTCACTATTTCTATTGTCATTTTTGTGGGCGGCGTTCTTTCTCTGTAAGCTTTTTTTAATCCGAATATTCCGTCGATTACACCTTTTGCCCAGTATCTAACATAGCCGTCACGTAAAGAGTATACGAACATCGCACTGAGTCCAATAAATACAGATTTGATGCCAAAAAAGAAAGGATGATTCCTTACTGACAACCACAGAAGATTTCTTGTATCATAGTAGTATCTTCTCCAATTTTTTCTTGCCAATTTAGAATGATAATGTTTTACCGTAATTCCTGGGTTGTAAATAACATGATATCCTTTGTTCATAATACGGAAGGCTAAATCAGGCCCTTCATGACTAATAAAAAATGATTCTGGATAAAGCCCAGATTTCTCCAGTGTTGATTTTCGGAATGCGACAGCTCCTTCAGTGATTTCATTTGTTAGAAACATTTTATCAGCAAAACCTTCTGCCGGATAGTGATGACACCAATTCGTGACATTGTTGTTTTGAGGATGGACGACTTTAAAGCATACTGCTCCAATCTTTTCATCCGAAAATGCTTCGATAAGATTTTTTATTGAGTCATCATTTATCCCAATAACATCATCATCCAATGTGATTATTATATCCCCTGTAGCATGAGAAATGCCCTTATTTCTGCCAGCGACACCAACATTTTCAGCCATCTCCAAGACAGTGATCTGTGGGAATTCATTCCCGATTATCGTTGCAACAGGCTCATCTGAATGATTATCCACAACTATAATTTCTAAGGGCTGATAGTTAATATGGGAAAGAGACTCCAATAATTTTTTCAAAAGATGGATTCTGTTGTAGGTCAGGATTACGATAGAAACCTTCATTCTTAGGTTCTCTTCTGATGAATTTTAAATTTTAAGTTCGATACGCTTTCATTCAGGGGAATATAGTCGAGTTCAAATTCTTTTAAATCGTCGATCAATATTTTTAATTCAGGGATATCAGGGGCAATAATTGTCAGATGAAATTTTGAAGCATCAAAGTTATTATAAAAGTATCGTATAAATGTTCTTATGCCTCCGACCGGCCAGCGGATAACAAGAAGAATTCGATATTTTTTTTCTGTATTGTTCAAGGGATTATTATAAATCAGTAACTTCAAGTGATTATTTCAGAGTATGCTTTTAAATATTTATCTGTCATGTGTTTGATTGAGAATTGAGAACAAGCCTTGTCATATGCATTAATTATCAAATCTTTTTTGCTGTTTTTATTTTGATAGATATTCATAATTGCTGATGAAAGCGCTCCAATGTCTTTAGGCGGCACAAGGATTCCAGTCTCATTATTTTTAATCACTTCCTTTAGCCCTCCGACATCAGAGGCTATTACAGGGACTTTTAAGTACATTGCCTCTAAAATAGTGTAGGGCAGGCCCTCATGCAATGACGGCATAACGAGCAGGTCCAGCTTGCTCATATAATCGTAGATATTATTTTTGAATCCCATGAAGTATACTTTTCCTGCAATGCCATTTGAGTTGCAGTAGTCTTCACAAGTTTTTTTCAACGGTCCTTCGCCAAATATGTACAACCTCAGATCATCAATATGGTTTAACATTGTAATTGCCTTCAATAAATAAAGATGGCCTTTTACCTCGCAGATCCGGCCGATAATGCCGATATTGAAATAATTACTGTCTATCTCTGAGGCTCCATCTGTTTCAGATACAACGATAGGTTCAATCCCGTTATAAATGACATATTGTTTTTTATTAGGGTAAGCTCCATTGAAATGCTTCTGAATATCTTTTGAAACAAAGACAATGCTGTCACACATATTCTTTGTGACCAGTTTATCTAAAAAAAGGTTTGTGGACATCCTGAGAAATCCGAGCCCCTTTGAAGGCTCCTGCTTGCCGTGTTCTGTTTTGATGACTTTTGCTTCACTCATCTTTGCCGCTATACTGCACAGAATATTCGCCTTATATCCGTGGGTATGGACAATATTAATTTTTTTTTCTTTAAAAAGGTTAGCAATCTGATTCACAATCAGAGGATTGTACTTTTGGCTTAAGAGCAGGTATGTCTCTATGCCCCCTCATTGAGCTTTTCATATAACAATCCCTTATTAAATAAGACTACAATAAAATTAAATTTAGTTTCTTTTTTGAGATAACGTGAGAATGTATAAACAAACTGCTCAACCCCGCCATAGATCTCTCCGGCAGTGCATAATGCAAACTTTATTTTATCCATTTTTTAGGCAAAATCTTGGATTGATGTGTTTTCTGATAGTCGTCTAATTACTAAAGAAAGCCCGCCAAAAAAGTACCATTGATAACCAGACAAACCATAGCTTGCAAAACTAAATATAATATTCATGAGTAACCAGACCTGCATAGCGTGTGTAATGTTTAAAAGATAGCTATCTCTATTCATGTTTTTCTTAAAAAATTTTAAAGATTTATGAAAATTGACAATGATTGCTTTTATGAAGAAAATGAAAATCATTAGGCCTATAATTCCAAGTTCCAGCATGATTTCAGTATATAAGTTATGAGAAATTATTCCATATCCAGTTGCATGATAGGTTGCCTCAGCTGATGTGCCCAACCCATGCCCCACAAGAGGCCTGTCCAGAGCAACCTTGAAATCTTTGATAACGCCTTCTTTTCTTCCTTGTGTGGTGCCGTAATTTTGTGAATTTTTATCGTATATAGAGATATATCTATCTTTTTGTTCTGGCGTCAGGTTTGCAAAGACAATAATGGCGCTGATCATGATGATGAAAGTTAATAGCAGCTTTTTTTGGCTTTTGATTATAATGCCCATCAAAATTATTATGAGCGCAATAAATCCTGAGCGGGAGCCTGTCAAAACTAAAGCATATAGAAAAAAAGGGAGTGTTGAAAGATATATTAATTTGTTTGTAAATGAATTTGAGCTTAAATAGTGAAAGAAAGGGATTACTGTAACGATGATAAAGGCAAGGCCATTCGGATTTACAACATCATAAGGGGCTCCTGCTAATCTGTTCATAAATTCCCAGTTAGCCATGCTTGCCTGTGACCCCCAATATCCGGTGGTTATATGGAGATATAAGGGCTCGAGAATTCTAACGGACTGACACGCGAGGAAGGTCAACAAGAGAGTTTTTAATTTTTTTTCAGTATCGATTAAGTGTATTGTAAAAAAATAAAAAACTATTGCTTTTATGAAATTAGGAATTCCTGTGTTGAGAACGCTGCCAGGCCATTCGACAAGTGGCAGGGAAATTATAATATATATTGATAATATTATTAATATTCCACTAATATTTGAAAATTTCTTGCCTGTAAATTTATGCCCATTTAAGAAGATTAAAATTGATATGATGCCTATCAGTATCAGATCAAAGCGAATATCTCCCAATAGCAGAACCCTTGCCGGCAGGCGCAAGAACCAGCTTGCTATAAATAATAGATATAAGTTAAATGCGACATTTTTCATACAGAGATGTTGTTAGTTAATGCATAATGTTGCAAATAGAGAAACGATATTTCCCTGAGCGTTCCTGATGTATCCTGTCAATATATCTGATGTTAATAGATATATCCTTACCAAATACATTACGAAATTCTTCTAAAAGCAGACGCTCTGAATCACTTGTATAATCCTTGCCTTTGACAACATTTAGGATTATCTCATCAATAACATTTTGAACAATCTGCATCTGCTCGATGCCTTTTATCGCTGTCAATGTCCTCTCGATTAATGAGACGCCTGCGACGAGCG
>CAZBSJ010000061.1:1384-8490 GCA_964494165.1 uncultured Nitrospiraceae bacterium | reverse complement strand
CCGGATATAGAAAACAAAAAGGGGGAAATTCTTCCCCCTTTTTGTTGGCAGTCAGATTAAATTACGCCTTTAATTAGGTCTATCTTTCCTATTATGCCGCGTATCTTATTCCCCTCTACAACAGGGATAAGATGAATCTTTTTCTCAGCCATTATTGTGGCAATCTCTTCAATTGGGGTCTCCTCTGTTACTGTTATCACCTTTTTTGTGCAGATGTCATTCACAGTAGTTGCAGCCATTTTTCTAATTTCTTTCTCAGCCTTGCCGGGGGTATCAAGTACTACAAAGGCATCAAAGAGCCTGATAACCGTAGGAATATGCAGCCGTTTGTTCTGACTTATCAAATCATTTTCAGTAACAATGCCGATGATGCTGCCATCGTCATCTACCACAGGCGCTCCGCTTATCTTGTGATCCATTAATGTCCGTGCCAGATTTTCTATAGTAGTGTCAGGCTTAACAGTAACCACGTTTTTTGTCATTATGTCTTTTGCTTTTAGCATTCTTAATCTCCATTATAAAGCAAAATGGGCAGGATTTCCTGCCCATTTATTATTAAATTCTCAAAAACCTTAAAACAACCCGCTGACCTTTCCTGTATTAACATCAACGTCAATCCTCCTATATGCAGGGTCTGAGCTTGTCCCTGGCATAAGGCTGATTGTGCCGGCGCAAGGGCAAAGGAATTTGGCGCCGGAGTAAATCAACACATCTCTGATTGGCAATGTCCAACCTTTGGGCACTCCCTTAAGCGTTGGGTCGTGTGAGAGACTGAGATGGGTCTTGACCATCATGGTTGCAAAGTCGGCGTACTTTGGATCTTCCTCGAGCATCTTTGCCTTGGCCTCGGCTTCAGGGGTCCATGAGACACCGTCAGCGCCATAAACCTCTTTGGCAATGATAGCTACACGGTCGCGGAGCTTCATCTCAATCGTATAAAGGTATTTAAAATCATTTTTGTCTTTACATGCATCAATTACAGCGTCAGCAAGCTCAAGCGCTCCATCGCCGCCTTTTAGCCAGTGCTGGGATTCAGCGCAGCGGGCGCCAGCAGCTTCCGCTGTTTTTTTAATCGCAGCCACTTCGGCATTCGTGTCTGTGTGGAAACGGTTGACGCAAACAACCGGATTTATTCCTGACTTACGAATTATATTAATCATGTGAACCATGTTGGCACAGCCTTTTTCCACAAGCCCCACATTTTCCTTTGTGTACTCATCAGGCAAAGGCTTTCCTGCAACAACCTTTGGTCCTCCGCCGTGCATCTTAAGGGCGCGGACAGTGGTTGTGAGAACGGATACATGAGGTTTTAACCCGCTGAAGCGGCACTTGACGTTCCAGAATTTTTCAAATCCGATATCTGCCGCAAACCCGGATTCAGTTACATGATAGTCAAACAATTTCAGGCCGATGCGGTCAGCAATGATTGATGACTGGCCTACTGCTATATTTGCAAAAGGCCCTGCATGTACAAAACAGGGATTATACTCAGCAGTGCACATTAGGGTAGGGTTTATAGTATTGCGCATAAATGCAGCCATGGCATTCCCCACCTCTAGATCTCCGGTTGTGACCGGTTTGCCGCCTTTGTCGAATGCAACAGTGATGTTGTTCAGGCGTTGTTTCAAGTCGGCTAAGTCATTGGCTATTGATAAGATTGCCATGCACTCAGAACCGACTGCAATGCCGAACCTCGACTGCATCATATAGCCGTCCTGCCTGCCTCCAATGCCGATGATCATGTTACGAAGGCTCTGGGCGCAGAAATCCATTACCCAGCCCATTTCAACGCGGGTAGGGTCTATGTCAAGCCGTCTCATTCTGGTCAACCGCTGCAACTGCTCATCGGTGTAATTGCGTTCGTGCTGCATGCGAGCAGTCATTGCCACCATGGCCAGGTTGTGGGCATTCATGATGTCATTGATATCGCCTGTCAGTCCAAGGGAGAACTCAGTCATGGGAATAAGCAGGGAGTTGCCTCCGCCGGCAGCAGTTCCCTTTACATTCATTGTGGGACCGCCTGAAGGCTGACGCAAAGCTCCGCCAACATTTACGCCGCGCTTGCCTAAACCTTCCATCAAACCGCATGAGGTGGTGCTTTTGCCTTCACCGAGAGGGGTCGGGGTGATAGCTGTAACTTCTATATATTTGCCGTCAGGCTTGTTCTTAAGGCGTTTGATTACCTTAAGAAAGTCGATCTTGGACAGGCGGCCCATAGGCAGCATCTCGTCCTTTTGGAGTCCCAGCTTGTCACGCCATTCTTCCGGGCTTGGCATATTTTTTTCAGCTTCTTCGGAAATCTGCCAGTCAGCTAACTTCGTCGCATCATAAGGCATTTTTAAATCCTCCTTTATTTAGTGAATAGTGACAGTGTTAGTTTATAGTGTCAGTTTTTCACTGACACAGACACAAAACCACGGACACTTTAGTAGTTAATTAGTGCGTTCAAAAACTTCTCGTTCATGCGCCTGAGATTTTTGCTCATTACCAGCGCAAGTTTTTTCAATATCCTTGATGCAAGCGCCATGTTTTCCTTTTCCATGAGCTCAAAATCTTCCTTGGGTAGTTTCAGCAAGTCAGAGTTTTCTAAGGCAATTGCATTGGCCTCATGCCTGCGCTTCTCAAGGATAGAAAGTTCTCCGAAAAAACTGCCGGCTGAGAGAACGGCAAGGGTCTGTCTCCAGCCGTCAGGGGTCACTTTGTTTATCTCAACCTTTCCGGAGCGGATTAGATATATGCCTTTTGTGTCCTCTCCTTCTTTGAAGAGAAACTCATTCTTTTTCAGGGAAAGCTCTTTGATGATTTTTGCCAACTTCTCGAGCTCGCTTTCGCTTATGTCCTCAAAAAGAATCTGTTTCTTAAGCTCTTTTGCGTTAATCATAAAGCCTCCATTCGAAATTATGCTTTTTCAATTTTAACTGCGCAAACCTTAAGTTCAGGAGTTTTTGCGTAAGGGTCGAGGGCTGATATAGTGAGAATGTTGGCAGCGGCCTCTTTATAATGCATGGGTATAAATACTACTCCTGATGATACCTTTTCTGATATTCGTGTCTTTATGTTTATTTCACCTCTTCTTGAAGCTGCTCTTATTTTTTCATTTTCCTTGATCCCAAGGCGCTCGGCATCTTCGGGATTAATCTCAATATAGGGCTCACCCGCATGTCTTTCGATTGGAACAACCCTTCGCGTCATAGACCCGCCGTGATACTGAAAAAGATTGTTGTTGAGGTCTTGTTCCGTGTACTGGAGAATACGACTATTGCCCCGGAGTTAAAGAAAGACCCTTAAGAGATCATCTGGGTATTTATAGTTAGTCCCAGCTGTTTCTTAATGCTGTTAACATAGGACTTAACAGCCTTCTCTTTTTTCTCGAACAGGACAGCCTGTCTGAAAGCCTTTGCTATTTGTTCATCCCCGGGGATTTTATTAAGCTCGCTGTCAGTAAGGTCAACAGACTCTGCAATCAGGAGTTTTGTCTTAATAATCATTAATTCGCGTCTTTTTATGTTCTCAAAAGATTCTGGTGTGATCCTGCTAAGCTGTAACGCCCTGAGATATATTTCTCTGTCAAAAACGCCGTTTCTCATAAATGACTGTTCGTTTATTATTGCGTCCTTGAGTTCTTCATCGCTTACCGTTATGCCAATGTCTCTGGCTGCGAACAGGAGAATCTTTTCATCTACTAATGCATCAAGCACCTCTTCTTTAACTTTAAGATTTTTCTCCATTTCAGCGTCGAATTTATCTTTGTAGATTTCCCTGTAAGTGCGCAATGCCCTGTCATACGCTCTCCAGTATTCCTCAACAGTAATTTTTTCCTTCCCAATCTCAGCGATAGGGACGGTTGTTGATTTGTCTACAGGCCCCGCATAAAAGAAGATAAAGGATATGATTATAAGAAAGAAAAATACATAAAAGAACTTTGCGTGTTTTCTCATAAACTGGAGCATTTAATACCTCCTCGTAAAATAATCAGTTAATATTTTTCTATGGTCGAAGACCAAAGGTCTGGGAAGGGTTTTCTTCTCGAAGATTCCAATATCTTTTGCATCATCGCCGGCTTTTGCGCTGCCTTTTGCTTTGGCAATGTAAACGGTTGTTATTGTATGATGCCGCGGGTCTCTTTTTGGGTCAGAATAGGTATGAAACTGCCTGATGAGATTTACTTTAAGCCCGGTACCTTCTTTTGCTTCCCTTACTGCAGCGTCCTCAAGGCTTTCTCCGTAGTCAACGAATCCTCCGGGGATTGCCCATCCGATTGGCGGGTTCCCCCGCTTGATTAAAACTATTCCCTTTTTATGTTCGATTATGACATCAACCGTTGGGATGGGGTTCTTATATCTCATTGCTTGATTCAACTCTCAGGTCTATATCTCGCTCTGGAACTATTGTGGAAATAGCATGTTTATATATCATCTGCAATGTGGCTTCTTTGAAAAGCACGACAAAATTGTCAAAGCCCTTAATAACTCCCTTTAGCCTGACGCCATTGGTCAGGTATATAGTCACCTGTACCTTTTCCTTCCTCAGCTGGTTTAGGTAGTTGTCCTGAATATTTTGATTTTTGCCCGCACTCACCATAGTCTAACCCCTTAAAAATTAATGTATTTACGATATAAGATTTTTTGCAATAAAGCAACTTTTTTTTTAAACAATGCGGCGGAGGGAAAAGGACGAAGATCTCCTATGATCAGACATTTGGGCTGATGCTGTTCTTGAGAAAACCGTTGCTCATAAATATGAGCCTTTCTTTCATCTCGAGATCACCGTCTTTAATCCACTTATCTATAATCCTTGTAACAGTCTCGCGTGCTATGCCTGCCATGTCAGCTATTTCCTGATGGGTCAGCTTTATGTTTAGCTTGATGCCTTCCTTTGTTCTGTTCCCGTACTCATTGGAGAGGAGGATTAAAAGCATTTTTACCCTGTCTGAGGCGTTATTAAAGCTTAATATCTGAATCCTGTCCCATGATTCGCGAAGACGGGTGCAAAGAATCTGCAATAAAATATCCAGAACTTTGGTCTGAGAATAAAGCAGGGAAAAGAAATCCTTTTTTGATATAAGGGCTATGACAGAATCCTCTGTTGATAAGACCATGGCAGGCGCGGTTCTGCCGTCAATAAGTGAAACCTCACCGAAAAAATCTCCTGACTGATGGAGTGCAATTATTATCTCTTTTCCGCTTTCTTTAGTCTGTATGACCTTTACCTTTCCGGAGAGAATTATGTACATGTATTCATTCGTGTCTTCTTCCTGAAGGATTACTTCGTCTTTTTTGAATTTTTTTACGGTCAGCTTATTGTTGATCTGCTCAATCTCCTTATCGGAGAGCAGGGAGAAGAGGTCAATATTTTTCAAAAATTCAGAAATGTTTTCCATAACAGTCATTTCCTCTAGGGCTATTAACAAAAATGATACAGTAGAATAATAAGGATTACAAAGAAATTACAAGAGGTTTTTGATGGTCAAATAGACCCTTGAGAATATCTCTTTGCTGTCATAAATGCCGGTAACATCAATCCAGTCTATTCCTTCTTCTTTTTTAAACCAGGTAAACTGTCTTTTTGCGTAGCGCTTTGTGTTGCGTTTTATAAGGATAACTGTTTCATCGGGAGAAATATCACCATTAATATGCATTGCTATCTCTTTATATCCGATTGCCTGCATCGGTGTTCTGTCAGGACTCATGTCCAATATTTTCCTGACCTCCTCAACAAGTCCTTCATCTATCATTTTATCCACACGCTTTTCAATCAGCCTGTAGAGTTCTGGCCTGTCTCGTTTAAGGCCTATCTTAATGAATTCGTATGGCAATGGAATTGTCAGTTTTTGCTGAAAAGAAGAGATCCCCTGTTTGGTCTTGAGTGAGACCTCTAGCGCCCTGACAATCCGTCGCGTATCAGCAGGCATTATCTTAGCGGCAGCTTCCGGGTCAATGTTCTTAAGATAGTCATAAAGGCTTCCCTTTTGGTCTTCTTCTATTGAAAGCAGTTCCTCTCTCAGCTTCCAGTCAGCAGAAGGGCCTGAAAAGAGGCCCCGTGTCATCGCCTTTATATAAAGCCCGGTTCCTCCAACTATCAGCGGGGTTTTCCCTTTGCCGTGCAGGTTTTCCATGATAGGTTTGATGTCTTCGATAAATTTCCCCACGCTGTAAGACTCTGAGGGTTCGACGATGTCAATCATGTGATGTTTCACAACCTCTCTTTGTTCCATTGACGGTTTCGCAGTTCCGATATCCATTCCTTTATATATCTGCATGGAATCTGCACTGATAATCTCAGTGTCGAGATTTTTAGCCAGGAGTATTGAGGTCTCAGTCTTGCCTACCCCTGTAGGGCCTAATAATATGATTACCTTATTCATTAATTGTTCGCTAAATTTCTCTTATGCAGGGGAAAGTCTTTTCGCTCATTCTCGGGCTATTGCCCTGCGAGGCTTTTGCCTCTTTATATCATATAAAACTTTAGAATATCGGCAAAAAAATCCGCTCAAAGACAATCCCCTGCATATGCAAGTATAATTATTTATAATTGTTGCTTGCTATCACTTTTGCCCCAACCCCTAATACCTAACCCCTGAGAATATATTTTGCCTTCAACTGTCCGCATGCAGCAAGGATATCCTGTCCCTTGCTTTTTCTGATAAAGGCCATAATGTTTGCGTCTGTGAGAATCTTTTGAAAGGCCAGGACCTTATCTTCAGAAGGGCGGTTGAAACTGCTTCCTTCATAAGGATTAAATGGTATCAGGTTCACCATTGAAGGAATGGTCTTTAAGATTTTAGCTAAATTTTTTGCATCAGATGGCCTGTCATTTATCCCGTCAACCATTACGTATTCAAAGGTTATCTTGTCTCTCGGAGACAGCGGAACCTTTTTACATGCGCTAAGCAGGAGCTCTATAGGGTATTTTTTGTTTATAGGCATTAGAATATCCCTCACATCATTTGTAGTGGCATTTAATGATATTGCGAGGTTTACATGAGGGGCCTTTTTAAAGAGTTCTGTAATCTTTGGCGCAATCCCGCAGGTAGACACAGTTATCCTCCGTTTTGAGAATCCCAGAAGCTCTGTAAGCCTGTGTAATGCCTCAACAACCTCATCAAA
>CAZBSJ010000061.1:0-1284 GCA_964494165.1 uncultured Nitrospiraceae bacterium | reverse complement strand
AATTCTTTAAGATTGATTTTCGCCATGCTTCATTATAGCAAAGGTTGCTTTTTGGGATTATTTTCACTTATTCTATATAAAATATAGACCGTACAAAGATCAGTTGATTTTTGAGGCAAAACAAGGAGGTTATTTGTGTTAACAATATCAGATACAGCCGCTGAAAAGGCAAAACAGATACTTAAGGCCGAAGGAAAACAAGACTGGGGGATCCGCGTTTATGCTGTTGAGGGCGGATGCTGCGGCCCATCCTATGGCATGGATCTGGATGAAAAACCGGGCGAAGGCGATTCAGTCGTAGAAAAGAACGGGATAAAGATTTTTGTGGATAAGAACACATCCCAAAAGCTTGATGGAATGAAGATAGACTTTATAGACGATGGCGAAAGGCAGGGCTTCATCCTCTCAGGAGGCAAGGCCCCGTCATGCGGTTCCGGATGCAGCAGCTGCGAATAGCTTCTCATTAAAATAAGGTGAATGGATGTTCCCTGTTCACAGACCCAGAAGGATAAGAAAAAATCAGATTGTCAGGAGGATGGTGAGGGAGACCTCACTCTCTCCTGATGATTTTATATATCCTTTGTTCGTTACCTACGGAAAGAACACCCGCAAAGAAATCAAGTCAATGCCTGGATGCTTCCAGGAATCTGTTGATAAGATAGCTAAGCATGCAAAAGAGGTATACTCCCTCGGGATACCCGCGATAATCCTTTTCGGAATCCCTGAGCATAAAGATGAGACAGGTTCGAGCGCCTTTGATCCTCACGGGCCTGTTCAAAAGGCCATAAGAGAGATTAAGAGCAAAGTCCCCGGCCTTTATGTCATCACTGATGTCTGCATGTGCGAATATACAAGCCACGGCCATTGCGGAATAATAGAAAAGGGCGATGTGAAGAATGACCCGACCCTTGAACTGCTGGCCAGAGAGGCTGTGTCGCATGCAAAGGCAGGCGCAGACATGGTTGCCCCCTCTGACATGATGGACGGCAGGGTGTCGGCTATAAGATCTGCACTTGACGATGAAGGCTTTCCAGATACGCCAATAATGAGTTATGCCGCAAAATATGCATCTGCCTTTTACGGGCCTTTCAGGGATGCTGCTGAGTCCACTCCAAAGTTTGGAGACAGGCGCTCATACCAGATGGACCCTGCAAACAGGAGAGAGGCATTGAAGGAGGTTGCTCTGGATATCGAGGAGGGAGCTGATATTGTAATGGTAAAACCTGCAATGACTTATCTTGATATCATTTCTGACGTAAAGAATACATTCAGCCTTCCTGTCGC
>CAZBSJ010000060.1:0-8694 GCA_964494165.1 uncultured Nitrospiraceae bacterium | reverse complement strand
CTGATATTTGGCGTGTTTGCAACCATATCCTTAATGATACTTATGCAGCGCGCTCTGGTGAGGCCTTTTAATGACCTTCTTAAGGCCACAGGGAAATTAAAAGAGGGAGATCTCTCATACAGAATTGGCACCAAGAGAAAAGATGAACTCGGGATCATTTTAAGAAGATTCGATGAGATGGCTGATAACCTTCAGCTTTCCAATATAAAGATAGGAAACAAGCTTGTAGAGACAGAATTGCTGCTGGATGCGGCAAAGATTGTTGTGTCTGCTCCTGCTCTCAAGGAAGCTCTCGGCCAGATTACCAGGGAAGTGACTGAAAAACTGAAGAAAGATTCGTGCTCTATATATCTGTTCAGGCAGGAAAGGGATATGTTTTGCATTGAGGCAAGCAATATTGCGGAGGAATTGTCTGAAGACAAGTGCTTCCCTGTCAATCAGGGGCCTATAGCAAAAATAAATAAGGAGCTTTCCTCTGTGATAATAAACGATATGTCTATGGAAACTGCGAAGGAATATGAGGATTTATTCGGCAGATTCGGTTCGATGCTGATTACACCGGTTGTTGTGGATGCCAAGTGCTTTGGCCTCATTATTATAAAGACATACAGGAGCTATGGATTTACCGAGGATGAGGTAAACATAATAAATATCCTGGCCCATACCATAAGTTCAGCTATCAGAAATGCCGAGCTTTACAGATCAGCAAAGAATCAGCTGCAGAAGCTTACAATGCTTTATGAGCTTGGCATTACTGTTACATCTGTAATAGACCTGAGTGAGCTTTTAAAAATAATCGCATCAGAGATTACAAGGCTTATTAATGCAAGAGGATGCGTTATAAGGCTGTATGAGAATAATGTTCTTTCAATTATGGCGTCGCACGGAATTACCGGTGAACTGAAAAAAGACATGGATTTACAGATTGGCGAGGGCATATCAGGCATGGTCGCAAAAGAAGAAAAACCAATGCTTGTTGATGATGTATCAAAACTTACTTTCGAAGCAAGGCTTCCTTTGGACAGCGCTAAATCTGTGATATGCGTGCCGCTTAAGGCCTATGGCAAGATCATTGGCACCCTTGAGCTTTACGATAAGATAGGCAAGAAAGGAAACGTAATAGCATTTCCTCCGGATGATGAGAATACAGTGAACACATTTTCTCCCGTATTATCGGTTGCCATTGAAAAGGCGAAGATATATGAGAGCGAGAAGCTTGGCAAAAAGCATGTGCTTGATGCTAAGAAGAGGATGGACATCCTTTTTGACAGCGTTCAGGGCGGGATAGTAACGCTGGGCAAGGACTATAAGATTATATCCGTGAATAAATTTATTGAAAACTGGGCAGGCAAGTCAACTGAAGATATGATTGGCATGAATGCAATGGATGTCTTTCACGAAAAAGAGGGAATATGTCCCCATTGCGTAGCAAAGGTTACATGCGAGACCGGCCAGATAAATTCAATAACACAGTCAAAAGGAATGAACTATGCAGAGCTCACATCTTATCCCATAAAGGATGAAGATGGCAATATCACGGAATGCGTGGTATTCATTCAGGATATCACAGACAGAATACTTTACCATGAAGAGATACTCGGGCTTTACAAGGAAGTTGCTCAGACAAAGGACTATCTTGAGAGCCTTATAGACAATTCAGCTGACGCAATAGTTACGTCTGACCTTAACGGCAACATAACCTCCTGGAACCAGGGCGCAGAAAAGATATTCGGCTTTAAGGAAACAGAGGCTGTCGGCAAGTTTTTGCCTTTTGTACCGAAATTTTTGATAGACACAGAAGTGGACCATATAGAAAGAATAAAAAAGGGGGAGACACTCAAAGATATAGAGACATTGCGCCAGAAGAAAGACGGCACAATAATGGAAGTAAGCCTTACGCTTTCTCCGATAAAAGACACAACCGGTGAAGTCATAGGGATTAGCGGAATATCAAGGGACATATCAGAGAAAAAACGCGTGGAGAATGAACTGGTCAGAAGAAATCAGGAGTTGTCCAGGCTCTTTTTTATAAGTTCTGCAATGAGGGGGACCCTTGACCTTGAGAGACTTTTAAGAATGGTGCTGACTGCAGTTACTATGAGCGACGGACTGGGATTTAACAGGGCAATACTTTTTCTCGTTGATGAAGAAAAAGGGGTTATTAAAGGCGCTATGGGTGTCGGCCCGGCAAGTCCGGAAGAGGCCTGGAAGATTTGGGAAAGGCTTTCGATCGAAAAAAGGACTCTCCATGAAATCATGCGCGACATAGAAACAGGCCCTCTGAGAAAAGATTCTTTTCTTGACAGGCTGAGCATTGGTATGGAAATACCATTGGATGACGATACCGTAATCGTGCGTACGGTTAAGGATAAGAAGGCTATTAATGTGCTTGATGTAAAAGAAGAACAGTCATCTGACGCAATTCTCGTCCAGCAGCTTGGAACACAGGCGTACGCTACAATCCCGCTGATTTCCAGAGACAGGGTCATCGGAGTTCTATGGGTTGACAACTTCTTTACGAGAAGACGGATAACCGATGAGGACATGAAATTCCTTACCGGTTTTGCTGACCAGGTTGCAAGCGCAATAGAAAGCGCAAGGCTGTTTGAGCAGGTTTCCCGCGCAGAAGCAGAACTGGAAAATATCTTTAAGTCTATTTCTGACATGGTCTACATAACTGATAAGGATTACACGATAAAAAATATAAACAAGGCTGTTGTTGAGAAAATAGGAAAGCCCCAGGAAGAGATAATAGGCCAGAAATGCTATAAGATATTTCATGGAATGGATGTGCCCTGGACTGAATGCCCGCACCATAAGACTGTCCAGACAAGGCAGGCTTATATCGAAGAGATGGACGATAAATATCTTGGCGGAACATTTTTAACATCAAGTTCTCCGGTATTTGATATGAACGGAGAGTTTTACGGAACTGTACATGTGGTCAGGAACATTACTGAGTTGAGTAATCTAAGGGTAAAGCTGGCATCAGCAGAGAGAATGGCAGCGCTTGGTGAGGTTGCTGCAAAGGTTGCGCACGAGATAAGAAATCCTCTGGTCTCTGTGGGCGGCTTTGCGCGCAGACTGGAAAAGAAGCTGGACGGCGATCTGAAGGGGTACGCAAACATAATATCAAAGGAGGTCGGCAGGCTTGAAGATATCCTGAAAGAAATACTCGGTTTTGTCAAAGAGGTAAGGCTGGCAAAGGAAAAGATTGACATAAATAAACTGGTTGAGGAAGTGATTTTCCTGTCACAGTCTGTTGCTAAGGAAAAGGGGATAACATTTGTTCAAGAACTTGCTGTAACTCCGTTGATTCTCATTGACCCCAACAGGGTGAAAGAGGCATTGATAAATATAGTCAATAATGCGATCCAGGCGATTACAGACAGAGGCACTATTACAGTCAAGACTTATATATCAGATTACTATTTAGTAATAGAAATAAGCGACACAGGCTCCGGCATAGAGGAAAAAGACCTTCCATTTATCTTCAGCCCGTTTTATACAACAAAGGCTTCAGGGACAGGGCTGGGGCTGGCAATTACTAACAGAATTTTAGAGGAACATAAAGGTAAAATAGAAGTAAGCAGTACTTTGGGAAAAGGAACAACATTCAGGGTATTTTTACCCGTAAAGGAGGGGTCATGAAAATATTGGTGGTTGATGATGATCTGCACATCCAGAAGCTTTATAAAGAAGAACTGGAAGACGAAGGTTATCAGGTAGTAGTGGCAGGAGACGGGACCAAGGCAATGGAGCTTTTTTTGAAAGAAGACCCGGACCTAGTCACGCTTGACATTCTTATGCCTGACATAGACGGCATAAAACTGCTCAGGCAGATGAAGGAGAAGAAGCCGAGGCTTCCTATCATTATGTCCACAGCCTATGACTACAGGGATGACTTTGCAGTATGGGCTTCAGAGGCATATATTGTTAAATCTGCAGACATGACTGAGTTGAAGAATACAGTAAAAAAATTGCTGAGCAAGTAAAGATGTCTCTGGTTGTTAAGACACAGTCTCCGGTTTACGGAGGCTACGTTATTGCGCGCGATGGAGGAATCATCTTTGTCAGAGGTGCAATACCCGAAGAATCGGTCGAGATATCCATTAATGAGCAAAAACGTGATTATTCCGTAGGAACAGTAACAAACATCCTTGAGCCCTCGCCTTACAGGATAACGCCAATCTGTCCCGTATTCGGGATATGCGGCGGATGCCACTTTCAGTTCATATCATACGAAAAACAGGTCTCCATGAAAGAAGAGATACTCCTTGATTCTATGCGAAGGATAGGCGGGATGGAATTACAGCTCTCCTCTGCGCTGACAGATAAGGATTTTCATTACCGGCACAGAGGACAGTTTAAAATCTCCGGGAACGGAGAGATAGGGTTCTACAAAGAGGGCACCCGTGATGTTGTGCCCATATCAGAATGTCCCTTAATGATAAACGAGATAAATCTTCTCCTTAAACAGGTATCCGGCATGAAATTAGCCGGGCTTAAGGAGATTCACATGTCTTATGGCGACAGCGCCGTCGCTCTGATAAAATCAAAGGCATTTACGGAAGATATCGAAAAAACTCTTATGGATGCAGGCATCTCAGGCATTGCCTTTGAAAATGGCGAGTCTGTGGGAAAGGATTATATACGGCTTGACCTGAACAGGCTTCAGTATACGATTACTCCGTGGAGTTTTTTTCAATCACACTGGGACCTTAACAAAAAAGTTGTTGAGCTGATGATAAGCGAACTCCTGCCCTTAGAAGGCATAAGGGTTTTAGACCTCTATGCAGGCGCAGGCAATCTGTCTTTGCCCATTGCGGTGTACGCATCAGAGGTGATCGCTGTTGAGGAAAATACTTATGCAGTAGAAGACGGCATGAGGAATGTGATGCTGAACAATCTTGAGAACTGCAAATTTGTTGCATCATCCGCAGAGAAATTCAGGATACACGAAACATTTGACGTCATGATTCTTGATCCTCCGAGGCCCGGGCTTGCCGATGAGGTCGTTAAAAAGGTTATTAAGGCCTCGCCCAAAAGAATAATTTATATGTCATGCAATCCGGCCACTCTGGCAAGGGATATTAAAAAACTGAATGAGAAATATAAGCTTGATTCCTTGCGTTTGATAGACTTTTTCCCGAACACATACCATGTCGAGGCATTGGCATTTTTGAGCCTTATATAGGCATATTATTGACCAACATACTTAAGTTGTGGTAAAAAATCACATGAATGAAAAACAGCAGCTTCTGAAGGAACTTCCCTCTGTAGATGAGATATTGAAAAGCCCTGAAGGAACCAGATGGTGCAGTGCATACCCGAGAAAATATGTGCTCAAGGCGATCAGGGAAACTATCGAAACAAGAAGGAAGGAGATATTCGAGTCCTCATCATCGGATGTGTCAATCGAGGGAATCTGCAAGGATGTTGAGACCAGAATCCTCAAGCTTTCGTCTTTCAGCCTAAAACCAGTAATAAACGCGACAGGTGTTGTTATTCATACCAATCTGGGCAGGTCTATACTGTCAGAAAAAGTCTTGGAGAATGTAAGAAAGGTCTCCGGCAACTATTCCAATCTTGAATATAACCTTGACGAAGGCAGAAGGGGTAAACGATACGTCCATGTTGTCGAGGTTCTGAGAGATACGACAGGCGCTGAGGACGCTTTGGTGGTTAATAATAATGCAGCGGCTGTTCTTCTTTGCCTGAATACTCTGGCTAAGGGTAAAGAGGCTATTGTCTCAAGGGGAGAACTTGTTGAGATAGGCGGCTCTTTCAGGGTGCCTGATGTTATGAAGGCAAGCGGGGCGATCTTAAGAGAGGTTGGGACAACGAACAAGACCCATCTTCACGATTATGAGAATGCAATAAATGAAAATACTGCCGTGATACTAAAGGTGCATCAATCGAATTACAGGATCATAGGTTTTACTGAGGAAGTGCCGGTAGATGCCCTGCAAAGACTCGCTGACAAGCACAATATTGCTTTGATATGCGACCTTGGGAGCGGTTCGATGATCGACCTGAGGCCTTACGGCATTTACTCTGAGCCTACGGTCAGAGAATTCGTGAAATCAAATGCAGACCTCATAACCTTCAGCGGAGACAAGCTGCTCGGCGGACCGCAGGGAGGGGTGATTGTCGGAAAGAAAAAATATATCGAGAAGGTTCAGAAGAACCAGCTCACAAGGGCGCTGAGGATTGATAAGCTTACACTTGCGGCTTTTGAGGCAACATTGATGGAATATATTGATGATGAGAAGGCTATAGAGAATATTCCTACTCTGAACATGCTTCTCCAGAAAGAAGAGACAATAAAACAGAGGGCAAATAAGATCGCGTCCCGCTTAAAAAAATATATAGGAAATGCAGATATAACAGTAATCCCGGACACCTCCAAGGCAGGCGGAGGGTCTCTGCCGGAGATAGATTTTCCTACCTATGCTGTATCAGTAATGCCTGAGAAGATATCTGTTAATGACTTTGAAGAAAGGTTAAGAAAGGGAAATCCCCCTGTTATTGCAAGGATAAAGGAAGGCGCGCTTCTGCTTGATGCAAGGACTGTCAGGGACGTCGAGATAGACGAACTGATAAGAGGAATCCGCGCAGCCCTCTATTGATTTTTGCATGTAGTTATTTTAGGATAATGCGCTTCATTTATATAAAACTCAATGAATTTTGAAAAAATTTTTAGCAACTTCAGAAATAAGAAGATACTTATCATCGGAGATCTTATCCTTGACCGTTATATATGGGGCAAGGTCAACAGAATCTCGCCTGAAGCTCCTGTCCCTGTTGTGGAAGTAACGAATGAGAACTTCCTCCTTGGCGGAGCAGCAAACGTAGCAAATAATATCATAAGCCTCGGAGGACAGGTTACAGTTGTCGGAATAGTCGGCAGAGACAGGGCAGGCGATATATTAAAAGGGCTTTTTGATGAGAAAGGCATCAGGAGCGCTATATTCGATGACAACAGGCCTACGATAGTGAAGGCAAGGGTAATAGCCCATAACCAGCAGGTCGTAAGATTCGACCGTGAGGATAAGACAAGCATTTCTGAAAAGACCTACAAGGCGCTTATTGATTATATCGGCAAAGGCGTTAAAGAGCACGATGCAGTTATAGTCTCTGATTATAAAAAGGGGATTGTATCTGCTGAACTTGTGCGTGAGGTTGTTAAGTCCTCAAAGCCAAAGAAGAAGTTTGTTGCGGTTGACCCAAAGGTCGGGCATTTCCACTGTTATAAAAATGTATCACTGATAACGCCAAATATCATGGAAGCGTCCTACGGTTCTGCCGTAGAGATAAAAGATGAAGAGTCTCTGTTAAAGGCAGGGAGGACACTTCTTAAAAAACTTCCATGCAAGGCTGTCCTGATAACACGCGGCGAAGAGGGAATGAGCCTTTTTGAGAAGGACAGAGTCGTACATATCCCGACAGTTGCAAGACACGTATATGATGTTACAGGAGCCGGTGACACTGTAATTGCAGCGTTTACCCTGGCGCATGCATCAGGCGCGACCATGCATGAGTCTGCAATAATTGCCAATCACGCGGCCGGAATTGTTGTCGGAGAGGTTGGAACTGCAGTAACAACGCCTGCCCGGATAATAAAGTCCATCAAAAACTCTAAATAGAAAAATTATAATCCGAGCATCAGGATTATCGCATCTTCCTCAGGTTTTAAGTAATAGCTCTTTCTGGTTCCTACGACCCTGAATCCAATACCCTCATAGAACTTCCTTGCTATATCATTGGATGCCCTGACTTCCAGATACAGAAACCTGCAGGCGTTTTCTCTAAGTTCTTCGATTATATTCTGTACGAGCGCCTTTGCTATTCCTTTCCTCCTGAAATCCGGATGAACAGCAAGGTCAAGGATATGGCCTTCATCCGCAACCTGACTGGCACAGACAAAACCGGCGAGCCTTTGCCCCATGATCGCGCATCTGGCTGTTGAACGCGGATTATATATCTCATTGTGAAAAGATGTCTCTGACCATGGCGTAGTAAATGAAATTTTTTCTATCTCAACAACTGTCGGAATGTCTTCCTCTTTCATCTGCCTGATAATCAAGTCGTTCATTCAGATAAGATAAAAGAGGCTGTTTCTGTTGTCAATAATCCGCTATTAATGCTCTGAGGTGATATTCATTGACAATAAAGCGCCTGTCTTTTAAAATTAATTGATATGAGATTTTTTGTGCTGGTGCTTTTATTCGTTTTGATAATCCCATCTTCCGGATTTCCATTAAGCCTGAATGAGAATGCTCCTTTGTTTTCTTTGAAAGACAGTAAGGGCGGATATTTTCATCTGAGCGACTATGTAGGAGAAAAAAAGAAGGAGCCGGCAAAAGGAGTAATCCTGAATTTTTTTGCATCCTACTGTCCGCCATGCAGGACTGAACTGCCTGTCATTAATTCTTTGGTAGATGAGTTCGAAAAAAAAGGCATTAAAGTCGTAATAATCGGATATGGCGAGGACTTTGACAGGATTATGAGGATGCTGAATTCTCTTAAGGTTGACAAGCCTGTAATATTGAGCGACAAACACAGCAGTGTCGGAAAAAGGTATTCAATTATTGCCCTGCCTACCACATTTATAATAGGTCCTGATGCAAAGATAAAAGAGGTCATATTGGGAGAACTGCCTAATATGGAAAAAGTCCTGAGGGATTTGGT
>CAZBSJ010000059.1:0-8799 GCA_964494165.1 uncultured Nitrospiraceae bacterium | reverse complement strand
CTGAGAAGATATTCAGGGAAGACCTTTTTTACAGGCTGAGTGTTTTCCCTGTCAGGATACCAGCTCTGAGAGAGAGAACAGAGGATATCCCATTGCTTGTTGATTTTTTCATGAATAAGTACTGCACAGAACTTAAGACGCCGCTGAAGACTGTTTCGAGCGAGACCATTGATATGCTGCTGAAATACCCATGGAAGGGTAATGTCAGAGAACTGGAAAATACTATAGAGCGTGCGATAATACTCTGTGACGGTAAGACCATAAAGCCTGAATACATTTCTTTAAGTCCTTTAACACATGATGCCGGAATGAAGGGCATTCCAATGGGAGGAACACTCGAAGATGCAACAAAGGCAGCAGTAAGGGCTACGGAGACTCAACGAATTATTAAGGCGTTAGAGGAAACAAAGGGCAATAAAACCAAGGCCGCAGACTTGCTGCAAGTCAGCTATAAGACGCTTCTAACAAAAATAAAAGAGTATAATATAGAATAAAAATTTGTTATTTAGAAATTGGAAAAGGGACTATAGGGGGTATTAATGGCAGGGCATTCCAAATGGGCACAGATAAAACATAAAAAGGCACATACTGATGCAAAGAGGGGCAAGGTCTTTACAAAGATTGTAAAAGAGATCGCGACGGCGGCGAAACTCGGAGGTGGTGATCCAGGTGGTAACCCGAGGCTTAGGGTTGCCATAGAGAAGGCAAAGGAAGTAAATATGCCCCAGGATAATATTAAGAGGGCAATAATGAAAGGGACCGGAGAGTTGCCCGGAGTTTCTTATGAAGAGATTGTTTATGAAGGGTACGGTCCTGGCGGCGTCGCAATAATCATGGAGGTTATGACAGATAACAAGAACAGGACTGTTCCTGAGATTAGACATATCATGTCTAAAAACGGCGGCAATCTTGGTGAGACAGGATGTGTTGCATGGATGTTCGACAAAAAGGGATATATACTGGTCAGTAAGGCAAAGGCTGCGGAAGACTCTGTGATGTCGGTGGCACTGGATGCTGGTGCAGAGGATATGAAGAACGACCCTGAAGAAGAAAATTATGAGATAATTACTTCCATGGAGGATTTTAATTCTGTGAAGGCTGCAATTGAGGGTGCAGGCATTCCTGTGGAATCTGCTGAGATCACCATGTTGCCCAAGAACTATGTTGATCTTGATGAGAAGGCGGCGGAACAGATGCTGAGGCTGATGGAAGCACTTGAAGACCATGACGATATTCAGAACGTATATGCTAATTTTGATATACCTGATGAAGTTGCCGAGAGAGTTGGAAGGTAGGAAATCATGGAATACGGTCTTGAAATAATATAGCTCATGGATTTATCATAAAAAACATTATGGTTACCGCTTTTCGTGACGTTTTAAAAAGAAAATTCCTTGCCGGCCTTGTTGTAATTATCCCTGTAGTAATTACTGTAATGGCCTTGGTATGGTTCTTTGAATTTATAGACGGGATTTTTGGTCCGCTTTATAACAGGATGTTTGGTTATTATTTCCCGGGAATAGGTTTTGTACTCGTAATAGTTTTTATACTTCTTATCGGCATCATATCTACGAATGTTATCGGGAAAAAGATAATTTGGCTGCTGGAAATAATGATTACCAGGCTGCCAGGAGTTAAAGGCATATACTCGGCTATTAAACAGTTGGTCGATGCATTTTCGCCTGAAAACACAGGGTCGTTCAAGAGGTTTGTGATAGTAGAATATCCAAGGGCAGGGTCTTATTCGTTCGGATTTCTGACCAAGGAATGGACTGTTAAAGTTGACAGAGACGGACGGGAATCATACCTCAGGGCAGTGTACGTACCAACCAATCATCTTTATCTTGGGGATATAGTGCTTTTCAGGGACAGCGAGGTCTTTTATACAGATATTCCTATAGAAGAGGGCATAAAGATGATTCTCTCAGGCGGGATAGCTTCTCCGTCTAGGATATCGGAGGCTAAATAATGAAGACAGCTGTTGTCATACTTGCAGCAGGTCGCGGTGAGAGAATGAACTCATCAATTCCGAAAGTGCTGCACAAAATACAGGATAATTCCATGCTTCAGCATGTTATTGATTCTGCCCAAAAATTTGGACCGGCAAAGATTGTTGTGGTCGCAGGGAAAAATTATGCTGAGATAAAGAAATCGATAAAGGCAAAAAATATCTCATTTGCAATACAGAGCGAGCCTAAAGGAACAGGCGATGCTTTGTCAAAGGCAAGAAATTTTCTAAGACGGTTTAATGGAAATATACTTGTTTTAAATGGAGATGTTCCCCTGATAACCCATGAGACCCTTAAAAAATTCTTCAGCCTGCATCTTAAAGGGAAAAAAGATATCTCTCTTGTTTCTTTTGTTGCCGGTAATCCTTCTGCTTATGGCAGGATTTTCAGAGACAGCGGAGGCTGTCTTTTGTCGATTATTGAGGAGAAGGATGCGACTAAGGAACAAAAAAAGATAAATGAGGTAAACAGCGGTATATATCTGATCAGATCCAGGATGCTGGATTTATTGAAAGATATTAGGGTCAACAAGCTTAAGGGAGAGTATTATCTTACTGACATAATTGGCCTGGCAAAGCAGCGGAATTTTGCTGTTGAAGCATATTGCATTGGTTCTGAGGATGAAATGATGGGTGTAAATACAATTCAGGAATTATTGCGGGCAAGACAGGCTTTCAGGGCAAGAATAATGAACAAATGGATTCAGAAGGGCGTTGTTTTGATTGCCCCTGATTCAACATTTATATCTGAAGATGCTATGATAGGTAAAGATACGATAATCTATCCTAACGTTTATCTTGAAGGCAAGACCAGGGTCGGCAAAGGATGCGTTATACACCCTAATGTCCGCATTGTTGACAGCGAGATAAGGGATGCTGCTGTAATAAAAGATTCTACGGTTATTGAGAATTCTTTGATCAGATCTAAAGCTGTGGTAGGACCGTTTGCGCATCTGCGCCCCGGCTGTGATATCGGGACCAAGGCAAAGATAGGCAATTTTGTTGAGGTTAAAAAATCTGTGATAGGCAAAGGTGCAAAGGCATCGCACCTGAGTTATCTGGGAGATGCAACTATTGGGAAGGGCGTAAACATTGGCGCGGGAACAATCACATGCAACTACAATGGAAAAGAAAAACACAAAACAACGATTGAAGATAATGTTTTCGTGGGCAGTGATACTCAATTTATTGCACCAGTGACTGTTGGTAAAGGAGCTTATATCGGCGCGGGCTCTACCATTACAAAGAATGTTCCGCCCATGTCTCTTGCTGTGAGCAGGGCTGAACAGAAAAATATTGAAGGATGGGTAAAACAAGGGGCTAAGAGCCGGGCAAAGAAATCTAAAAAATCAGGAAGAAGGAATTAAAAGATTATGTGCGGTATTATCGGCTATACAGGGGAAAAAAATGCAGTTTCAGTCATCCTTGAGGGATTAAAGCGCCTTGAATACAGGGGATATGATTCTGCGGGAATCGCTTTTTTTAATAATAATGGAATAGAGGTAAGACGGTGCACAGGAAAGATAAAGGAACTATGCACTCTGATAGATAAAGATTCTCCTGTAAGCCATACGGCGATCGGACACACAAGATGGGCTACGCACGGCAAGCCTTCAGAGAACAATGCACACCCTCACAGGTCAGGCAGTATAGTGATGGTACACAATGGGATTATAGAGAACTATCTTTCGCTTAAAAAGATGCTTATGGAAAAGGGTTATAAGTTTACATCAGAAACCGATACGGAGGTGGTTTGCCATTTAATAGAGAGCTATTCAGATAAATTTACTCTGGAGGAGGCTGTAAGAAATGCCGTAAAGGAAATAAGAGGGACCTATGCCATTGCTGTCATGAATGAAAAGGAACCCGGGAAAATAGTAGGCGTTAAGAAGGACAGTCCCTTAGTACTTGGTTTTGGCGACAGCGAGTTTTTTCTGGCCTCTGATGTCCCTGCTTTTCTTAACTATTCCAGAGATGTGATTTTCCTTGATGAAGGCGAGATGATCGTTATCACTGATGACGGCGTGGAGATAACAACCCTTGATGGTGTGCCGGTCAGGAAAGAGGTCAATACGGTTTCATGGAGTCCTTCCATGGCTGAAAAAGGCGGTTACCGGCATTTTATGCTCAAGGAGATATATGAACAGCCAAGGGCTGTTGCTGACACAATAAGAGGAAGATTCTCACCTGAGAGCGGTGAGATTAATATGGATGAGTTCGGAGTTAATATCGAAGATCTTAAAAAGACCGAAAAAATTTTCATTGTTGCATGCGGTACATCCTGGCATGCTGCTCTTGTCGGCAAATACATGATTGAAGAACTTGCCAGAGTGCCTGTTGAGGTAGATATCGCATCAGAGTTCAGATACAGGAATCCTGTTCTGGGAAAAGACAATCTTTTGATAGTTATAACACAGTCCGGCGAGACAGCGGATACTCTTGCTGCCCAGAGAGAGGCCAAAAGACTTGGGGCAAAGGTTCTTAGCATCTGCAATGTCGTTGGCAGCACTTCATCGAGAGAAGCTGATTTTGTATTTTATACGCATTCAGGGCCTGAGATAGGGGTTGCATCAACAAAGGCATTTACTACACAGATTGTAGGAATTTATCTGTTTGCAGTCGGCCTCTGCAGGCTAAAGGGTATGATTTCAGATGATTCGGCAAAAGGGCTGCTGAATGATTTGCTTTTCCTGCCTGGTAAGATAGAAAAGGTCCTCGCATTGGACGATAAGATATCTAATCTTTCCAGGGAATTGTTTAAGGCAGAGGATTTTTTATATCTGGGAAGGGGAATAAATTATCCTATTGCGCTTGAGGGAGCTCTCAAGCTTAAGGAGATTTCTTACATACATGCTGAGGGTTATCCTTCAGGAGAGATGAAGCACGGGCCAATAGCATTAATTGACAAGACTGTGCCTTGCGTCTTTCTGGCTCCGAAAGGAAGGCTTTATGATAAAATGCTTTCCAACATAGAGGAAGTAAAGAGCAGAGACGGCATAATCTTGTCTATAACCGACGAAGGGAACTCTGAAGTGTGCAGCCGTTCTGATTACTGTATTTATGTTCCTGAGACTAATCATTTTCTCCTGACAGTGCTTTTATCAATTCCACTTCAGCTTCTTGCGTATCACATAGGCGTATTGCGGGGATGCGATGTTGATCAGCCTAGAAATCTTGCGAAGAGCGTGACTGTAGAGTAAGAACTAAAATTTACGATATAGACATATATAGTGATATTTGGTAAGCTAAAAGGGAGTCATAATGTCAAAAGATATTATTTTAAGCGGACTTAATCCTCAGCAAAAAGACGCGGTTTTACACACAGGGAGCCCTTTGTTGGTTCTTGCGGGCGCTGGTAGTGGAAAAACCAGGGTAATCACGCATAAATTTGCACACCTTGTAAAATCAAAGAAGCTTTCTCCGGGCTCAATACTCACTGTAACCTTTACTAATAAGGCTGCTGATGAGATGAAGAGAAGAATTGCCAGGATTATCGGGAAGGAACTGGATGGCACATGGATTGGCACTTTTCATTCGCAGTGCAACAGGATTCTCAGAAAAGAGATAAAGGCTCTCGGCTACGACACTAACTTTGGTATTTATGATGATGATGATCAGTGTAATCTCATCAGGCATATCCTGAAGGAATTTAATATCTATGAGGCAATGTATAAGGGCGTGGTATCGAGGATAAGCTCTCTTAAATCTTCACTTACAAGCCCGAGCAAGTTCCTTTCAAAGACGAGCGGCTTTGGTTTTGATGAGAAGCTCGCCAAAATATATGTCAGATATCAGGATGAGCTAAAGAGATGCAACGCACTTGATTTCGATGATCTGATTTCACTTGCCGTAAAGCTTTTTGAGGAAAATCCTTCTTTGCTTGAGAAATACCGCAGTATGTTTAAATACATACTTGTAGATGAGTTCCAGGACACGAATTATGCACAATACAGATTTTTAAAGATAATCGCATCAAAAGATAATATCTGTGTTGTGGGAGACGACGACCAGAGCATTTATAAGTTCAGAGGAGCTGACGTTACGAATATACTTAACTTTGATAAGGACTTTGCCGGTGCAAAGACAATAAAGCTTGAGCAGAACTACCGTTCTACCCAGAACATTCTGGACGCTGCGGGTGCGGTGATAGCCTGCAATCCCACGAGGAAATCCAAGAAGCTCTGGACTGAAAATGGGAGCGGCGAGCGGGTATCTCACTGCTGGCTAAGCACTGAGGAAGAGGAAGCAAAGCATATCGCAAGCGTTATAAAAGAGCTTTATCTTAAGGGCGAATATAACTACAAAGACTTTGCCGTGCTTTACAGAGTTAATTTCCAGGCTAGGGCGATAGAGGATGCCCTTAGATCCGAGCTGATACCATACCGGGTAATGGGCGGGATAAGTTTTTACCAGCGCAAGGAAGTAAAGGATGTCCTTGCTTATATGCGTCTTGGTATAAACCCTGACGACAATGTCAGCCTCCGTAGAATAATAAACTGCCCCCCGCGAGGGATAGGTGCGGCGACACTGTCGAAGATTGAACATGAAGCCAAGAAAAAGGGAATGAGCCTGTTTGCTGCAATTAAGGCGATAATTAAGGCTAACAGCGTTGCCCAATCTGCACGGGAAAAGCTGAACGGATTTGTCAAATTGATAGAGACGATATCATCCACCAATTATAAATCTGCCGCTGACATGCTGAGGGACATAGTTGCAAAGGTAGAGTATATGGATTTTATTGGAGAAGAAAAGGCTCAGAATATTGATGAACTTGTTGCATCTGCAGAGGATATGCCCGTGGACGAGTTTAAAGATAGAGCGGCATTGGTTTCCATGACGGATGATTTTAATATGGAGAGTTCTGTGTCTCTGATTACGCTTCACGGGACAAAGGGGCTGGAATTTCCTGTTGTTTTCATGGCCGGCCTTGAGGACGGCCTGATGCCCTATTGCAAAGCAGTTGAGAGCAGCGATGAGATATGTGAAGAGCGAAGGCTGTTTTATGTGGGCATGACGAGGGCAAAGAGCGTACTATGGCTGACAGGAAGCAAGAAAAGAAGGCTATATACTAAGGTTCAGGAACAGGAGCCGTCAAGATTTCTCGATGATGTGCCTCCTCAGTGCTGCAACTTTATTGAAAAGGCGGTTATTCCTCAGCCGGTCGCAATGCCTGTTAAAAAGAGCATTCAGCTTAAGAAGGCACTCGAATATGTGGTCGGGAGCAGGGTGAAACATCCAAAATGGGGAATTGGCGTTGTTAGGGAGTGCTACGGGGATGCAGAAGGCCAGAAGGTGATGGTTAATTTCCCTGAAGTAGGAATTAAGAGGCTTGCCCTCAGATTTGCAAATCTTGAGAAGATCTAAAATCCTGATCCAATGAAGATATCCGTCGAATATGTATCAAAACTTGCAAGGCTGTCTGTTTCAGAAAATGAAAAAAAACTGTTCGGAGAACAGCTCAGCAGTATACTTCAATACGTGGAAAAGCTTAACGAACTGAATACGACAAATATAGAGCCTACCTCTCATGTCCTTTCTTTGAGTAATGTCATGCGTGATGATGTCCTGCAGGGCACAATACCAAGGGAAGATGCCCTCATGAATGCTCCGGATCGTACGGATGAATTCTACAGGGTTCCGAAGATAATAGAATAGGACAGTGTTATGTTAAGGTGTATTCTAAGGGCCAAGATACATATGGCAACAGTAACAGAATCGAACCTCGCCTATGAGGGAAGCATAACAATAGATGAGGCCATTCTAAAAAAGTCGGATATTCTTCCTTATGAGCAGGTTATGATAAGCAACCTGAATAATGGTGAGAGGTTTGAAACCTATGTAATCC
Organism: uncultured Nitrospiraceae bacterium; assembly: GCA_964494165.1. Taxonomy (GTDB): domain Bacteria; phylum Nitrospirota; class Thermodesulfovibrionia; order Thermodesulfovibrionales; family UBA1546; genus CAZBSJ01. The sequence continues at coordinate 946 of CAZBSJ010000059.1, read as the reverse complement.
CCGGCAGAAGCGGCTCAGGGATGTTTTGCCTTAATGGTCCCACGGCCCGGAAAGGGGCTGTAGGAGATAAGATCATCATATTTTCCTACGGTTATTTCGAGGACGGCAGGATCAAGGAATTCAAGCCCAAGATAATCATCCTCGATTCTAAGAACCAGATCGCAGAAATAAAATAGCATCTCCCCTTATATATTTTTTTCCCTTGACTTCTGTTTTTTTTGCCTATATTATGTAAGTAATCACTTACTTTCATGAAAAAGACGGATACCAGAGAAAAGCTGCTTAAGGCAACTCTTAAGCTTATTTCAGAAAAAGGATATACCGGCGCCACAACGAGGGAGATTGCCCGCGAGGCAGGGGTTACGGAACTGACCCTCTTCAGAAACTTCGGCTCGAAAGAAAGGCTTTTTGAAGAAGTCCTTAATAAGTATACATTTTTGCCCAGGCTTAGAGAGCTTCTGCCTGAACTGCAAGATTTAAAGTATGACGAGGCATTGATTAAGGTCGGCATAAGGTTTATCGAGACGCTAAAAGAGAGAAAATCAATGATCAAGATTATGCAGTCTGAGGTGAGCCTGGCCGGTTCAAAAAAAATACGGACTATTTATACCCGATTTATTAAGGAGATGATGCAGACATTTGCCGGATATGTTGCTTCTCTGCAGGAAAAGGGTATTATAAGGCCGTTATCATCCGAGCTCGCTGCCAGTGTTTTTTTTGGCACATTGTTCTCTTATTTCCATAGGGAAGAGATTGTTCAGGGAGGCAGTGTCCCCAGAAAGGATTTTGAGAAAAAAATACGTGAATTTGTGGATATTTTTATAAACGGCACTGTTAAAAAATAAAGGATCGAGGTGAGAAAGGTGTTTTGCAAGGTAAAAAATTTGGGGGTTTTTTGCATTTTAGGTTTGGTAATTGTTTTGTTTTCAGGGGCAGCCAGTCTTTA
>CAZBSJ010000058.1:0-8918 GCA_964494165.1 uncultured Nitrospiraceae bacterium | reverse complement strand
ACTAAGAAAGAAGGAACAGGACTTGGTCTTTCCATATGCAAGAAAATAATAGAAGACCATGGGGGAACCATTGAAATTAAAAGCGTTTTAGGCGTGGGAACAACCGTTCTGCTTACCCTGCCTTCTTAGGTTGCTTTAAGTATCTCCTCTGCCATTGTTGTTATCGGTGCTATCTTATCTATTGCGCCAATCTCAATGGCAACTTTAGGCATTCCAAATATTGTTGAGGTTGTTTCATCCTGGGCAAATGTGGTCCCGCCCTTTTCTTTTATCAAACGAATGCCTTTTGCTCCGTCAGAACCCATTCCCGTTAATATTACACCGATTGAACGTTTCCCGTAATTTTCAGCCACCGACTTGAAAAGAACATCTACAGATGGCCGGTGTATCGTATTCATGGGTTCTACATCAAGCCTTACAGAATATTCTGATTCAGAATCCTGTTTTACAGTCATATGAAGGCCTGAAGGGGCAACAAGGGCTAAGCCTTTTTCTATCCTGTCTCCGTCTTCTGCCTCTTTTATATTTATCTTGCAGACAGTATTCAGTCTTTTCGCCAACGGTCCTGTAAAACCATGCGGCATATGTTGAACTATTAATAAACCAAAAGAGATATCCTTGGGAAGCTTTGAAAGAAGCATTTGGAGCGCCGGGGGACCACCTGTTGAAGTGCCGATAGCAACAGCATCAACAAGCCCCTTCCCTTCATGCTCGCTTGTTACAGCTGCGTAAGCAGTCATTGTTTTTGGTTTTTTGCCTGCAATCGTCTTAAGCTTTGAGATTATCTCTTTCCCAAGCCCTAGAAAATCCATCAGGCCCGTTGCAGATTTATCCACAAAGTCCATTGCGCCAAGTTCGAGCGCAGTAAGGGTAAGCTCAGCTCCATCTCTTGTGTATTGCGAAAGCATTAAAACAGGCGTTGGCCTGACCTCCATTATCCCTCTAAGTGCATCTATACCGTTCATAATCGGCATCATTATATCAAGGGTAATAACATCAGGCTTTAATTCTAAAACCTTATCTATTGCTTCCTTTCCGTTTATTGCAACGCCGGCTATTTCAAACATGGGGTCAGAATTGAAAATCCTGGTTAAAGCCTTGCGGATAAATATTGAATCATCTACTATCAGAACTCTAATTTTTGACATGTTCCATCTGCATAGACCTGGCTTTTTTATAAACGATTATCCCTTTGCTGTATTCAGGATAAAAAAGGTCGGTTCTTTGGATAAGACTCTCTGTAGAGCCTATAAATAAATATCCAGCATCAGAAAGCGAAGAGTAAAGATTGGTGGCTATTTTCTTTATGGCGTTATCGTCCATGTACATGAGAACGTTCCTGCAGAAAATAATATCGATATCGCTTAGATCAGCAAATGACCTGTTATCAAGAAGATTCCCGTGCATGAATTCAACATTCTTTGAAAAAGTTTTCTTTAAGAAAAAGTTTTCGCCGTCTGTAACAAAATATTTATTCAAAAAATCGATTGTGCCTCCGCTGAGATTTCCGTTGAATCTGAGCGAGTTTTTGTTATAACACGCTGTCTGAGCCTTGTTAATCGCGTTTCTGTCAATGTCAACGCCTGTTATTTTTACATCCCAGTCCCATAAGAAAAGTCCGCTCTCCTGGACGAGTATATTTAAAGAGTATGCCTCTTCACCGCTTGATGATGCGAGAGACAGTATCTTCACCTGTCTCTGTTCTTTTTTCTGTCTCTCTTTTTTAACCTCTTTTAACAGCTCGGTAAAAACATCGAGCTGCGGTTTTTCTCTGAAGAAGTATGTTTCGTTGTTTGTTATGTATGATATAAGTGAATAAAGTTCTTCCCTTGAGGAATCGGTAATCAGGTAATTGTAGTACGCGCGATATGAATTAATATCAAGCATTTGTAACCTGTGAGATATCTTAGTATGGAGCGTCAGCCTTTTATCGCCTTTTATCTGTATTCCGAATTCCTTATTAATCAAGGATCTCAAAAGATCGAACTCTTCTTCGCTCATAAAGACATTCTTGTCCTGGTCAGCAAATTTGAGGGTAATGTTTCCCTCTCCAAGCATAGTAAGGACTTTTGTTAAGATTGCCTTATTGCTGTCAGGTTTTTTAAGGGCTTCCAGAATAACAGGCACTGATTTTTTGCCTAACGCTATAAGCCCGTTTATGGCATATTCCTGAAGGTCATCATGATTAAGTCCGCTGATAAGCTGCGGAAGCCCCCTTATGTCTTCTGTCCAGCTCAGTGCTATAAACGCAGCACGCTTAATTTCAGCATTTGACGAACTCTGAAAATCTATTAAGATTGAAACAATTGAGTTGAAATACGAGGATAAAGGTTTTACTTTTTCTCTTTCGGCAATTGCAACTAAGGCTTTTAACGCAGCTTCTCTTGTTGAATCCTTATTTATAAAAGGTATCAGATCTTGTATAAAATGTTTGTCGCCGGCGCTTTCAATGGCAGAAAAAGCCATGAGTCCAAACTCTTCGTGTTCAAGATACTTTTGAAGGATCGAGAGAGCCTTACTGCCGCCTATTTCACCTAGGGCCTCAATACAAGCCATTGCCATCCAGGGGTCGTCGTTTAATGCCCTTTCCAGAGCATAAATTGCATCTTTATCACCAATTTTACCCAAAGCCTCAGCAGCTGCGGACTTTACATTTGTGTCCTCATCAGATAAAACAGCTATAAGATAGGGAACTGCCTTATAATCTCTTATGTCACCCAGCACATTTGCTGCAAAGATTTTAGTGTCTGTATCCTTATCTTTTAGCAGAGGAGCAAGTGCTTTGATGGCTTTTTCGCCCAGAGCCCTGTATGCCTCCATTGCAGCGTTTCTGAGAAGGGCATCATCGCCTTTTCTTAACCATGCTTCAAGTGTTTCAAGATAAAGTTTCTCCGGAAATGCAAGAAGTTTTTCGATAAGACTTTTTCTTGTCCACCAGTTAGTGTCTTTTATTTCTTTTAATATCTTTTCTATTTCCAGCCTTGCATCTTGCATAGCTAAAATCCTAGCTCCTATCCACGGGTTTTATCTGTTTTGCGTGTCTTATCAATTAAGTTTAAACCTCTTAACAGCATTTTGAAGCTTTTCTACCTCTAAAAGAGCTTCATTTGCACCAGCCTTCATATCAGTTGAAAGCTTAAGATTTTCTGAGGATATATGGCTTATCCCTTCCATCGCCTTTACCACAGAATCTCCTCCCCTTTTCTGCTCTGCTGTTGAGTTGGCTACTTCCTGTGCCATCTTATGCATTATCTCAACTGACTTAACTATCTGTTTGGTCCCGCCAACCTGCTCCTTAACAGCAACGCCTACCTCTTGTACAATGTTTTTCATCTTTTCTATAGCCTCACGTATCTGTTTACCGCCTAATGCGTGCTCTTTGGTAGCTACATTCACTGACTGGACCATATTGTTCATTTTTTCAAGGATGTGCCTTACATTTCCTGCTCCGCTTGCCTGTTCTTTTACTGTTACGGCTACCTCTTTAGTGGCATCTACAGTTGTATTACTATCTTCCTGTACCTGTTTTATAACGTCTGCTATCTCTTTTGTGGCCTCCATTGAACGCTCTGCAAGTTTTCTTATCTCTTCAGCCACCACTGCAAAACCCCTTCCGGCATCCCCTGCCCTTGCAGCTTCTATTGCTGCATTTAATGCAAGGAGATTTGTCTGGTCAGCTATCTCATTTATTACCTCTACGATCGAGCCTATCTCCTCAGAGCGCTTGCCAAGACCGTGTATTGTCTGCATGGTGTTTTCTGTAGTTTTTGATATCTGTTCAATAGAAGAAAGGAGATTTTCAATTGCTAAGGAGGTCTCATTTACAGCATGGGTCATGTCAGCTGTGCTCCTTGCCACCTGATCAGTTGAGGTCAGCATCTGCTCTATAGTTGCTGAAGTCTCCTCAACTGCTGCTGCCATTCCCTCAGAATTTTTACCAACCTGCTCTATGGATGCAGCCATCTGACTCACAGTGGTAGATGTCTCATCAACATTTGTTGCAAGCTGTTCTGTGTTCCTAGCTACCTGAGCTATAGAGGCTGCCATCTCTTCCATTGACGCAGTAGTTTCTTCTGTTGCTGCTGCCTCTTCCTGAGCTGACAAGGAGATCTGGGTAGAACTGTCTGATACCTTTGAAGCAGTTTTGGCAACATTGTGGGAAGCGCTGGCTACCTGGCCGATTATATCCCTTAGCTTTATAACAACCTCATTAAAAGAAGAAGACAACTGCCCTATCTCATCTTTTTTATTTATATTTGCGGTTTTTGTCAGATTTCCGGCAGCAACTTCTTCCATCACTGTCTTTATTTCCTCAAGAGGCTTAAATGCAATGTTTTTGAATAAAATATATACAATCCCTGAGATAATAACCATAGCAAGAATTGCCAACACAATAATAATGAACTGGGATTTTCTTAATTCTTTAATAACATGGTCCGTTGAGACAAGAAGCTTTACAGCGCCTATTTCTTCATTATTTTGGATAATACTGTTTTTAAATTCGATCAGGCCTTTTTTCTCTTTTGGCTCCTGAAGTTGATGTGTTAGTGGATTCCCCTGCCTGTCTAAGATAACAACATATGCTATATCCTTATCGCCTTCAGAGATATCCCTCACGTAATTTTCAAGATAAATAAAATTATAAGAGAGTATTGGTTCAACAGAGATTCCTGAAAGAAAATTTGAGAGATTCTTGCCCTTTTTTGTTAATTCACCAAGAAGGACTTTTTTTTGCTGGATGCTCAAAACTATAACCATTATTGAAAAAACCAGCGCAAGTCCAAAGAGGATGCCTGTTAGAAATTTTCTTGTTAGTTTCCAGTTTGCTGCAATCCTGTCAATCATTTATGCCTCCTCAATGACTTTTAATATTTAGTTCTGTAGCAGGGACTATATAGTCCCTGCTACAAGTTATACCCTTAATATGCATCAACCAGCTTTGCTGCCTGACGGAGCTGGTCATAATCTTTATCAGATACCGAAACAAATCCCGTAAGCTTTGCGGCGTCAAGAATTTTTTCTGACTCAGCCTCATTCGGTTTAAGTTTCAGAAGAGCGGTTCTGATCTTATCAGCAGTTGTCTTTTTAAGCTTAGGCGCTGAGAATAATGGCCAGTTGGGGAAATAATCTGTATAAGCAACGATCCTTATCTGATCCAGGTCAACCTTATCTTTCATCTTCTCAAGATCATCTTCACGGATGCCGCCGGCATCGGCAGCCTTATTGAACACTGCCATTGCAACATTGTCATGTTTCTTGGCAAAAGGCAGTAATGTAAAATCTTTTTTCACGTCTATTCCTGCCTTGCTTAGAGTCAGCATCTGGAATATGTAGCCGGCAGCTGAGTCTCTCTCCACAAAAATAAGTTTTTTCCCTTTAAGGTCCTGAACTTTTTCTATTCCGCTGTCCTTTCTGGCAATAATTATTCCTCTGAATTTAATTCCGCCCTTTTTCTCAGAGGCAAGCGCCAATGGGTCAACGTTAACATCTTTTTTAATCTGCACATAAATAAGCGGATTTGAAAACCCTATGTCAACCTGACCGTTTTTTACTACCTCTTTAAATGCATCAAAGTCCTTTGGCACAACAATAGAGACCTTTTCTCCTGTTTCTTTAGATAAGTACTCTGCCAATGGGGTAAACATGGTTGTGAGCTCGACTGCGCTAAGACGCGGAAGAATTCCCAGCTTGATTTCTGCTGAAACAACGCCTGGAACAAAAAGGAAAAACATAATCGTGCTGAATAAAACTGATACTGCGCTTAATTTAACAAATCTTTTCATCCCGTCCTCCTATTCATAGTCTTTACGCCTGTAAAACAGGCAGTTAATTTATACCATTAACGTTATTGATTTGCAATGCTTAATTTTCATTTTTGTTGATTTTTTCGTCATTATTACTTAACTCCTTAAGTTCTATTTTCTCTCTCCTCAGCAGTTTTTCCAGATCAAGCAGTATTACAAGCCGGTCATCAAGTTTTCCTACGCCGGTTATATAATCAGTATCGACTTCAAGTATCTCTTCAGGAGTATTTTCTACGAATTCGGCAGGAACTTTAATAACATGCGAAACAGAATCTACGAGCAGTCCGATGAGTTTATCATTCACTTCTGTAACTATGATCCTTGCCTCTTTGCCGGTATCTTTGCATGGAAGCTTAAGCCTCTTCCTCAGATTTAAGACCGGCAGTACCCTCCCGCGAAGATTTATCACGCCTTCTATATGCGTAGGGGCATTCGGGACTTTGGTAATGCTTCCGACCCTTATTATCTCATGGACCTGAGTCATCGGAACCCCGTATTCTTCGCCGAGGTTGAATGTTACAAGATGAAATTCTTTCTTGTGATCCTTAACCAGGATTTCTTCTGCTAAACCTGAAGGCGGCAAATTTAATACTGACATTGCTTATACCTCCTTGCAAGACATCACTGTATAACAAGTGATGTCTTGTCGTTATTAATATTTTTATTCCAGAATGCCATCACATCTATAATAAGCACGACTTTTCCGTTTCCAAGAACTGATGCCCCTGCTATTCCGCAGGATTTGCCGACAGTATCTTCAAGGGGTTTTATTACTATCTCCTGTTGTCCTTTGAGCCTGTCAACAGCTATAGCAACGCGCTTTTCAGCCCTGCCGATAATTATTAAATAAAAATTCTTTTGTCTGTCTCTATTAAGATTAAAAAATTCATTAAGCCTAATAACAGGCAGTACGTTTTCCCTGAATCTGATCACCTCATGATTATTTATGATATGAATGTCTTCTTCTTTTGCTTTAATGCTTTCATCAACAGAGTTCATCGGTATTGCATATAGTTCTCCGCTGGTTTCAGCCATTAATGCTGGTATTATCGCAAGGCTCAAGGGGAGCTTAATGGTAAATGTCGTTCCTTTCTCCTGCACGCTGTCTACAATTACATGGCCGTTAAGCTTGGATATATTTCTGCTGACTACATCAAGTCCTATCCCTCTTCCGGATATATCTGTTGCCTCATTTTTTGTCGTAAAGCCCGCTGAAAAGATCAATGAACATATGGTATCCTTTTCCAGGTAATCTTCCGGTTGTATAAGCCCTTTGTTTACGCCAATTTCCTTTACTCTCTCAAGGTTTATTCCCCTGCCGTCATCTGCAACTTTTATGATTACATAGTTTGATTCCTGCATTGCGGAAAGCTTAATCTGCCCTGCCCTGAACTTGCCTTTTGCGATTCTTTCGTGTGGCGACTCTATCCCGTGATCCACAGCGTTTCTGATCATATGGAGTAAGGGTTCGGCAATCTCGTCGATTACTGTCTTATCAAGCTCTGTATCCTCGCCCTCAAACAACAGCTGTATCTCCTTGCCCTGTGACCTTGAAAGATCTCTGACCATACGGGTGAATTTATTAAAAACATTGCTTATCGGCAGCATTCTTGTCCTCATTATGCCTTCCTGAAGGCCGGAAATCGTCTTGCCCATAAGCTCAAGCCCGTCGTCCAATTCCTTGACCAGAGGTTTATTAGTAAGCTCTTCCTTAATCTGTGACTCAATCTGGTTAAGCCTTGTCTTGAAAATCACAAGTTCTCCGACAAGATTAAGCAGTTCATCCAGCTTCTTGAATCCTACTCTGATGGTATCTGTCTGTGTTCCGAGATATGAAGAGATTTCGATCGCCTTTTTTTCAGTGCCATTGCCAGAGCCGTCCAACATTTTCTGAAGTGCCGTGATCTTTGCTGTCAGATCTAGGTTATCCGCGGGATCTTTTTCGATTCTTTGAAGGGTTGACCTGATTATGTTTGCGCTATCGAGAAGTCCCTCTATTGCCGCACTGAGTTCTATCTCATTTTCATTTACCCTTTTGAGAATCTCTTCGATCTTATGAATATACGTTTTGAGTGACTCAAACCCCATCATGCCTGAATTGCCCTTAAGCGTATGAAGCGCGCCCAATACGCTCACAATAATATCCCTGCTGAATCCATCCTTTTCCAGAGACAAGAGGGCCTCATCAAAAACACTCAGGTGTTCGTTTGCGTCATCCAGATAATCTTTAACCAGCTGTCCGTAATCCATTGCTTAGGCGGTAGTTAATGCAGTTCTTTTTGTAAGGACCTTGTCTATAATGTCGTAAAGTGTCCCTGACTTAAATGGTTTTACCACATATCCCCAGGCGCCGAGCTGCATTGCACGCACTGTGTCTTCTTCTTTACCCTCTGTGCTGATTACCACTATGGGAATATCTTTGTAAAGCCCGTCTTTTTTGAGCTTCTCCATAAACTGCACACCATTCATTACAGGCATATTAATATCGAGAAGTATAAGCTCTATCCCATTTTCACGGGACAGAATATCAAATGCCTCAAGTCCGTTCATTGCGTCGATAATCTTGCAGTCCCTGTATCTGTTTAAGATGAGCCTGTACATCTGGTGTATTAACTTCGAATCATCTACGATCAAGACTTTGCTTAAAGTGGTCATTTTTAGCTCCTCCCTTATTTATTGACCATTACTGAAATGCCGCAGTTTTCGACCTTTTTGACCAGGTCGTCCATGTCAATCGGCTTTTCATAGTAATGGTAAGCCCCTCTCTTATACGCCAGGTCACGCACCTCATCAGAGCCGTAAGCGGTCATAATTATGACCTTTGTCTCTGGTCGTACGTGCTTGATGTACTTGAGGAGCTCAAGCCCTTCTATGCCCTCAACGCCGCTTAACCTTATGTCTGCTATGACAAGGTCGAAATGATAGCGGTCTATTGCCTCTTCTGCCTCTTCGATTCTGCTGCTGGTTATTACTAACGTGTTTTCGTTGCTAAGGAAGTGCGAGAGGGCCATTAATATTGCGGGTTCATCGTCTACTATCAGTATCCTTTTCATCCTAACCTCCTTTCAAAAATCATAAAACCTTTACATATATTGCAAAGTAAGTGCCACTGTT
>CAZBSJ010000057.1:3187-8968 GCA_964494165.1 uncultured Nitrospiraceae bacterium | reverse complement strand
CCTTTTTTGGATTTCATCACCCGAATATGCTAATTTAATAGATATTAGAAATGTACATCCCCCTCTGTGTCCCCCCTTACCAAGGGGGGATGTTAGAGGGGTTAGGAGGATGCTTTGGGAAAGAACATTGTTGAAAAGATATTTGAGTCTCATAAGGCATACGGAGAGATAAAGGCAGGCAGTCCTGTCGGCCTTAAGGTTGATCAGGTATATACGCAGGATGCAACTGGAACCATGACATGGCTTCAGTTCGAGGCAATAGGAATAGACAGGGTCAAGGTCCCTCTGGCTGTTTCATACGTAGACCATAACATGCTTCAGACAGATTATATGAACCCTGATGACCATAAATTCCTCCAGACAGTTGCCGCAAAATACGGCGCTTATTTCTCAAGGCCGGGCAACGGCATCTGCCACCAGATACATCTCGAACAGTTTGCGGCTCCGGGAAAGATTGCCCTGGGCACAGACAGCCACACGCCGACAAACGGCGGCATTGGCATGATTGCTATCGGAGTCGGGGGCCTCGACGCTGCTACTGTAATGGCAGGCGCTCCGTTCGAGCTCACGATGCCAAAGGTGGTTAAGATAAATCTTAAGGGAAAGCTGAAAAGGCCTTATGTAACTGCAATGGATGTTATCCTCGAGATACTTAGAAGGCTCACTGTTAAAGGCGGCGTTGGAAAGATATTCGAATACGGAGGCGCTGGAGTAAAAGACCTGAATGTCACGGAAAGGGCAACCATAACCAACATGGGCGCAGAGCTCGGTGCAACGACCTCTATATTCCCGAGTGATGAAAGGACAAAGTTCTATCTCACCGCAGTCGGAAGAAAAAAAGAATGGACAGAACTGGTACCTGATAAAGATGCTCAATACGCAGAGATAATAGACCTTGACCTCAGCACGATAGAGCCGATGATTGCACAGCCACACAGCCCTGACAATGTTGTAACTGTTAAAAGCCTTGCAGGGACTAAGGTTGACCAGGTCTGCATAGGAAGCTGTACGAATTCTTCTTATCAGGCGATGAGGTCAGTAGCATCAGTCTTAAAAAGCAAAAAGGTTTCTGAAAGCGTGAACCTCCTTATCAACCCCGGCTCAAAACAGGTTTATGAGATGATATCAAAAGAAAACCTCACATCAGCAATGATTGCAGGCGGCGCGCGTATGCTCGAGGCATCATGCGGGCCATGCATAGGCATGGGAGGATCTCCGGGTTCCGGACAAATCTCTATCCGCTCTTACAACAGAAACTTTCCGGGAAGGAGCGGCACAAAGGATGCATTCGTGTATCTTGCAAGCCCTGTGTCATGCGCTGTATTTGCAGTGAAAGGAGAGATAGTTGACCCGCGCAGATCAGGCCTTAGAATCGCTAAATTCACAGAACCAAAAAAATACATCATAAACAGGAACTTCATCATTCCTCCTGTTAAAGATGCCTCAAAGATAAAGGTCATTAAAGGACCGAACATAAAAGAGATATCCATAAAAGAGCCTTTAAAGGACAGGATAGAATCAGAGGTCTTGCTAAAACTCGGAGATAACATCACCACAGACGACATCATGCCGGCAGGCTCAAAGGTGTTGCCATTCCGCTCGAACATACCAAAGATATCTGAATTCGTATTCAGCGGGATTGACGCCACATTCAGCAGCAGGGCAAAGGATGCAAAAGAAAAAGGCGGATGTATCGTTGTCGGAGGAGAAAACTACGGACAGGGCTCATCCCGCGAACATGCGGCAATAGCGCCGATGTATCTCGGACTTCAGGCAGTGATTGCAAAATCCTTTGCAAGGATTCATAAGGCAAATCTCATAAACTTTGGCATCCTGCCATTAACATTCAAAAACCCATCCGATTATGATAAGGTTGAAAAAGGAGACAGGCTTTTGATAAAGGATGTCATAAATTCCATGAATGGTACCCAGATATATAGGATAGAGAACGCAACAAAAGGCATATCATTCGAGGCAGTATCTGACCTGAACAGCAGGCAGAAGCAGATTATTATCAAAGGCGGACTTTTGCCGTATACAAAACGGTAGAGCTTAAAATGAAAGTTCGTGATATTATAAAATTGATAGAGACGGATGGCTGGTATCAGGTAGCATCAAAAGGCAGTCATAGGCAATTTAAACATTCAATAAAATTGGGCAGAGTTACCATCGCTGGACATCCCAATGATGATTTAGCACCAGGAACTCTGAACAGCATACTGAAACAGGCAAAATTAAAGGGGGTAAAAATAACATGTATCGTTTCCTGATAGTCATTGAAAAGGCTAACGGCAACTATTCAGCATATTCGCCAGATCTGCCGGGATGTGTTGCAACAGGTGCTACCCGTGAAGAGGCTGAAAAGAATATGCATGAAGCCATCGAAATGCATGTGCAGGGGCTATTAGAGGACAAACTGTCCATTCCTGAATCCACCTCTTTCGCTGAATATGTAGCAGTAAAAGAGAATCCTTAATATTAATAGACAACATTATCCAGTACTGTATTCTGTCTCTGGCTTTTCCTTATGCTTTTGCAGCAGGGAAAATAGCAAAATAAAGAAGATGATTTTATGATAAAAGCTATCTTTTATTCCTGCCGGCCTGAAAATAGCAGGCATACCTGCTTCAAAATCTTTACAAAGCAACAAGATATCTAAGTTCGTTTTGGCTATGTAATACAAACTTTCATATGTAATTTAGTATTCATTTTGAATTTCTATTTTTCATTAAGGTGTTGCTTGTAAAGATTTTTCCTCATACATGCCTGCTATTAATTAAAGCTTTTAAAATAAAAAATTTCAAGCCTGACTGCAATCTTTCTGTTATTTCCCAATGATAATTATCGTCTCAGGGAGTTTTTTCACTACAGCGCTCCTGAACCCTGTTCCTGAGAGCCACTTCTTCATCTCGCTTATCGTATAACACCTGCCGTTTTTAGTACCCACAAGCATATTCATGGAAAAAAGCGCGCTTGGAGGCGGCAGTGTCCGTGACTCATCAATCGGAAATTCCTGCACAACAACCCTGCCTCCGGGATTCAGGGCTGCCCTGCACTTTCTGAGAAGTGCTATGTTTTCCTTTACTGAGAATGCATGAAAAATCTGGCTTATAAGGATAAGGTCATATCCTGAGCCAATGCTGTCTTGATGGAAATCTCCTGAAATAAAGCCAAGCCCTTTAACACCCTCTCTGCGGGCAACTTTTTTTGCGATGGCTATGGTCTCAGGCAGGTCAAATATCGTTGCCTTCACGCCTTTTTTTGACATTGCAATCGCATTAGTGCCTGGCCCGCCTCCAAGGTCCAGCATTGTATTCACGCCTTTCAGACTAATTGCATCCGTAAGGCTTTCAGTACGGAGTATTGTCAGATTGTGCATTCCCATTATGAATGCCTCATGATGAAAGCCTTCATGTTTCCCGCTTCTCGCCGGCTTGCCGGTCCTGACAATATCGTCAAGGTTCGAAAAATTATTCCACATGCTCGAAGCATGGCGCACAATATCGCCCTGATAAAATCTTCCGCCCTTCACAAGGTATTTACTGCTTACAGGAGCATTAACGTATTTCCAATCCTTTGTCTTTTTAACAAGCCCTATGCCTGTAAGCGCATCAAGAAGGATCTCAACGGCACGCAGATCCGCTTTTACTTTCCTCGCAACCTCTTTTGCAGATGATGCTTTTTTCAGGCGCTCGAAGACTCCGAGATTATTAGCCGTAAGCACGGTGCGCGCTCCCATAAAACCCAGGTAAAGCCTTCTGAATCCAGCAAGATCTTCCGGTAACATTACATCCTCCTGATTGTTTGAAATTTATCAGTACCATCTATTATAGACATGCCTTGCAAAGAAAACAAAGCTTATGATTTAAAGTTCTTTGAAGAAATAAAAAATATGTTTTTCTTAATTGCCTTTTTGATAAAAAATAAAGCAGAATGAATAATGCAAATTACATATACAATGCCATTCAGGGAATTCAATAGACAGTGAATCCATTCTCTTCGAATAACCTACAGAACAGCAGAAGCTTCCTGGATGCGGAATCTGTTCCGGATAAAAAAACTACCCTTATCCTTTTCTTTACTCTTGCCTTCGGGTTGTGGATAGACCGTGTTATCCCGCTCTGGGGCCAGATCATCGCAGGAGTCATGACATGGGTGCTGTTTCTTGCAATTTACCGCAAGATGCCGGAGAATACTCAGCACCTCCTCATGTCATGTCTTGTCATAGCAACAATGGGCGAGATCTTCTGCTCACTCATTTGGCAGCTTTATGATTACCGCCTTCTGAATATACCTTTCTATGTGCCACCCGGACACGTAATAGTCTTTCTCCTTGGGAGTGCATTGGCTCCGCGCATGCCAAAGTTAATCGTATGGGCGGTTCCAATGCTCGTTGCGCCGTACGTTATCCTGGGTTATTTCATGGGATTTGACGAATTCGGGATAATCCTCTTTGCAATGTTCTTTGCATGCCTGATTGCAGAGAAAGACCGTCGCTTGTACGCAACCATGTTCATGCTCTGTCTCATGCTTGAGATTTACGGCACTCTTCTGGGCAACTGGACATGGAAGGCAGATGTGCCAATCTGGGGACTGCGAAACACAAATCCTCCTCTGGCAGCCGGCGCCTTCTACTGCGTGCTTGATTTCCTGATGCTGCGCGCAGCCCTTGCGTTTTGGGCAAGCCGTAACTTATACAGGATACACGCCCTCCGATTCCGCCAATATCTTTATGACTTTGTGCGTTCTTTCACAGGATATGCTTCGCAGCCAGAATTAGTTCTCGAGAAAAGCGAAGAAGAAAAAAAGGAAAGAACTTCGCGCAATTTGAGATAATCTGCTTCAGGTATAATAAATCTTACAGAACATGAAAAAAGCATTGCAGAGGAAAACGCATACATCCCCATATATAACGCCTGAAGGGCAGAAGCGTCTAAGCGAAGAGCTTTCATATCTGTGGAAGGTCAAGCGTCCCCAGGTCACACAGGCAGTTGCCGAGGCTGCTGCAATGGGCGACCGTTCAGAGAATGCAGAATACATTTACGGCAAAAAACAACTGAGGCAGATAGATTCCCGCATCGGTTTTCTTACAAAAAGATTGAGCGAACTTATTGTGGTAGACAGGAAACCAAATGATACCTCAAAAATATTTTTTGGCGCATGGGTCGAAGTTGAGGATGCAGACGGTAATGTGCAAAGGTATCGCATTGTCGGCGCGGATGAATTTGATTCTGATAAAGGTTTCATAAGCATCGACTCTCCGATGGCTAAGGCATTGCTAAGCAGAACAGAGGGAGACGAGGTTGTCGTAAAAAGACCTAATGGAAAAGCTGTTTTTGTCGTGACATCCATTCAATACGGCAGCTTTTAACGGAAAATGGCCGGCTAAGAAACGCCTGCAAGACATTCAGAGGGCAATTCATTTAGTTCATCTATCAATTCAATCATGTCAGTCCTTGTCACTGCTGAGAACGCGCCTGTCTTAAGTCTTTTTACTGCCATTCCCCTTGTGTACCATCCAAAGAACTTCCTGAAGCGCATAACACCGCTTATTTCTCCATGGTATTGTATGTTCAGTTCAAGGTGATCTTTCATAATCTGTGTTATTTCATAAACATCAGGCCTTAGAGGCACGAAACCTGTTTTCATAAATTCATTTGTATCACGGAATATCCATGGATTTCCGAGCGCGCCCCGGGCTATTGCCACACCGTCGCATCCTGTCTCGTCAAAAAGCCTGCTGATAAGCTCAGAGGACAGGGCATCACCGCTTGCAATCAC
>CAZBSJ010000057.1:0-3087 GCA_964494165.1 uncultured Nitrospiraceae bacterium | reverse complement strand
GGTTCCTTTAGCAGCCATGCGCCCTCCCCGCTCGATACGACCTTGTTTACGGGACATGCTGCGTTGAAATCCAAGATATCAAAGGAATAATCAGACAGGATTTCAAGCGCTCTCTTAATCGTATCAGGATCTTGTCCGAAAATCTGGACTCCCAACGGGCCGTTGTCCCTGTCTGCAGAAAGCATTTTTAATGTCCCCTTATTTTTGTGGACAAGCGACTTTGCGCTTATCATCTCAGTAAATGCAAATCCGCATCCGAAAGACCTGTTGATAAGGCGGAAAGGTATGTCGCTTATCCCGGTCATCGGCGCAAGTATAAGTTTAGAGTTGAGCCTTACATTTCCGATCAAAAGCATAGCTGTGTATTATACACATTAACCGCAAAACTTCCTATGGTTAGGGAATCCGATTAAAAGGCAGGCATGTCTGTATGACAAAATTTCAAGAGCGGTTTCTCGTCCTGATAAATAACCCTGTTTTCCAGCTCTTAAAAATGCAGCCTCATAAAAAAGGGGTTATTTACCCAAAACTTTTTGCAAGGTGTTCTCAACGCCTTTACTGAGCGTCTTCTCTACCCCTGTCCTGGCCACTGCAATGCCAACCTCTTCGAGCAGGGCCGAGAATACTTCTTTAGTTACCTGAGCAGATGTTGCTCCTTTGTTTTTTCCTATATTGTTCCTCTCTATCCGCGGAAGGTTTATTGTATCGGGCTTATCTTTTCGTGAAGGAAAGCGGAGATCAATACTGCCGTCTTCGATAATAAGCTTTCGAATGATAAATTTTTTATCTTTTTGGCCGTTCTTCTTATCTTCAGAAGTTTTTTTATCCGTTCCGCCAATTGACTGCTGTATGTTTTTCTTCAGGACATCGATATTCGATATGCCCGATGAATTGAATTCATAGACGACCTTTGGAGCAGATATACGAAGGCTGTCTATCACTATGACATCAGACATTACTGTGTCTTTATTAATCCTGGTGCTTATCTTCCCAAGGCTAAAAGCAGAGTCAGAGGAAAAACCTGCAGGATTAGCTACGGTAAGCCCGCTGATTGATCCTTCGCCGGATGACAGCCGTATTTTTACAGATGACACCCTAACAGAGGTCTTCGTCGCCATTGAGCCGTATTTTTCTATCGCGGACTTAACGATAGAATCCATATTCTTCCATACAAAAAAAAGCGCTCCGCCTATGATAACCACCAGAGCTATAATGATAATCCCGACTATTCGGGCAGTTTTTATAACACCTACCTCCTTATTTGCAGCATTAAATTAGTGCAAAACAAACTTTTGCTGTTTTTAAAAGAAAAGGGGGGAAATAGATTTCATATCATTTTTCCACCTCAAAGCATTTTAATTCCAAATTTCTTCAAGCTATTTGAAAGATCAAATAATGGAAGCCCTACTACGTTCAGATAATCACCCTCTATCTTCTTAATCAATACAGCGCCCTTCCCCTGTATTGCATAGGCACCTGCCTTATCCAAAGGTTCCTTAGTAGCAACATATGCATTAATTTCCTGTTCGTTCATCTTCTTAAACCAGACCTTTGTCTCGACAGAGCGTGTAATTTTTTTACCTGTCAATGTGTCAAGTACTGTATAGCCTGTTATTACTGAATGGGATTTGCCGTTGAGCAGAATGAGCATCTTACGGGCCTCTGCTGAGGTATGTGGTTTTCCGAGAAGTTTTTTTCTGAAGACTATAAAAGTATCTGCGGATATAATCAGCGCATTCCTGTATTTGCCGGCAACAGCCCGTGCCTTTTCCAAAGACAGGCGCTTTGCTAAGACATGAGGATTTACTCTATCGTCCAGTATTTCCTCATATCGTGACGGTTCAACGCGAAAACGCAGGTCTGTGAGAGATAGAATCTCTTTTCTTCTTGGAGAGGCTGATGCTAAGACTATAGTTTTCATTTATTAGTAAGTCTCAATTATAAGGCTCATATATACTGTCCTGACGCCCATCCTGATGCTCATGCCCAGTGAAGATTATATCCGCCCAGATGCCCTGTCACATCAACGACCTCCCCGATGAAATAGAGACCTGGGACCTTTTTCGCCTCCATCGTCTTTGAAGACAGCTCATCGGTATCTATTCCTCCGCGCGTAACCTCAGCCGTCTTGTAGCCCTCAGTTCCGGCAGGTTTCACCCTCCATGCGTGAATAAGTTGTGATGCATTTATCAGTTCCTTATCATTATAATGGCATAAAGGTTTCGACTGAAGAAAAAACTCACACCATTTATGCGCAAATCTTCTTGGCATATATTGGGCTAAAAGATTTTTCATCTCTATCCTGCTTTGCTTATTGGACAAAAAAATGCTTTGACTATCCAGACCGGGCAATAGATCTATAACAATCTCATCACCTTCCTGCCAGTATGAAGATATTTGTAAAACAGCAGGACCGCTCAGGCCTTTATGGGTAAAAAGCATCTCTCCGCTAAATTTGCGTCCCCTGCAGCTTACAGCTGTGTTCAAAGACACGCCGCTTATTTCCGCAAACCTTTTCAGGTCACCCTGAGAAAAGACAAAAGGCACAAGCGCCGGCCTCGGAGGGATAATATTAAGCCCGAATTGCCTTGCTATCCTAAAACCAAAATCACTTGCCCCGAGTTTTGGATAAGAAAGCCCGCCTGTTGCGATAACAAGCGATTCTGATTCAATCACTCCCGAATCTGTTTCTATGCTGAATCCGTTCTTTTTTGTAATTTCCTTAATCTTGCATTTGGCCTGAATTTTTATACCAGCCTTATTGCATTCTTTTAACAGCATATCCAGTATCTGCCTTGAGCTTCCGGTGCAAAAAAGCTGTCCCTTTTCTTTTTCAGTGAAATTGATGCGGTGTTTTTTTACAAGAGAAATAAAATCAGCAGGCCTGTATCTTGCCAGGGCTGACTTGCAGAAATGAGGATTTCGGGATATATAATTTTCAGGCTGAATGTCCAAGTTAGTAAAATTGCACCGGCCTCCGCCTGAGACAAGAATTTTTTGACCTACCCTGGCGGAGTGGTCGAGGATTATTACTGACCTTCCCCTTTTCCCGGCCTCAATAGCGCACATCAAACCTGCTGCGCCAGC